>NZ_JAVRBF010000041.1:0-84265 GCF_032436805.1 Streptomyces sp. P17
GGAAATCAACCTGTCCTGACCAGCGCCAGCCCGACAGACGTCACTCAGACCAGTGACGTGCGGAGGATGGGGCTAGGTCCTGAACCACCGGACCGGCCCGGCGGATGTGCCGGACGGGGCCGCTGCCCCCGAGCGGCTGCGGCCCCATCCGTACTGCTGTGCCCCTTTTCGGACTGTGCGTCAGAGTACGCGGACGGCGCCCGAGGCGGGATAGCCGGAAAGCTCCTGAATGACCACACCCTTGGACGGGTTGGCGGCGTCCAGGTACTGACCGTCGCCGATGTACACACCCGTGTGGTACGCCGAGCCCTTGCCACCCCAGTACAGGATGTCGCCGACCTGGAGGTTGGACAGGGAGACGTCCGTGCCGGCCATCGACTGGTCCTGGGAGACGCGGGGGAGGTCCACGCCGACCTGCTTGAAGGCGGCCTGCACCAGGGAGGAGCAGTCCCACGCGTTGGGGCCTGTGGCGCCCAGGACGTAGGCGTCGCCCAGCTGCGCCTTGAGGAAGGCGATGACGGTCCCGACGCTGCCGCTCGCCGGAGCGGAGGCGGTGGTGCTGGTGGCGGCGAGCGTGGTCCGCTCGGCGCTGCGGGCGGCGCGCTCGGCGGCGGCCTTGCGGGCGGCCTCGGCGGCCTTCTTCTTGGCCTCCGCCTTCTTCTTGGCCTCCGCGAGGTCGGCCTTGGCCTCCTTCGCGGCCGCCGCGGCGGCGGCGTCACGCTCGGCCTGCAGCTCATAGCTGGCCGCGGCCTGCTGAGTGGCGTCCGCGGACTCGGCGACCTGAGCGGCCAGCTCGGCCGTCAGGGTGGGCAGTTCGAGGGTCTGCGTGACCGGCTCGGCGGCGCTCGCCGAGGCCGACGCACCCGCCGCTGCCATGCTGAGGACGCCACCGGCAACTCCGGCGCGCATCGCGAGGGTCGTAGACCCGGAGCGGCGGGGTTTCCGGTGGCTGCGTATGTGAGCGGTGTGGGACATGAGAACAACCGGTATCAGGGGCTCCTCCATACCTTCAAGAAACGTGTGCTGCGCCACAGTTGTTCAATCGGACCCGCGAACCCCTCACCCGTCGCCCTTTATTGACTCCGTAACGGACATTGCGGGCGCCACCCATCCCGCCCGTGATCACGGCCTTTCATCGGTTCGCCCGAATTGCCCCGCGCCTACCACTTGTTGAGGCAGGTGGCCAAGCCCGGTTCTCATCGGCCTCTCATGGATGTGATGGAGGTCACGCAACGGTTACAGGGCAGGGCGCGTCCCGCGCGCACGGCCCGGCCTGAGTCGCTCGTGAATGCGTGCACGCGTCCACACCCTGCCGCGCACCTCCCCCTGATGTGTGAACGCGGTCCTCTATCAGGACGTCCGGTCCATCTCCAATTTGCATGCAAGGGAAGTCTCTTGATATTGAGACGCCCCTCCCGAGCTGCGCCGACGAGCGGAAATGTCACCTCAGGTGATCACTTGACTGCCTCGCGTACGAAGATCACCACTCATCCGACTTCATGATCCTTCGTCAGGTGGTGGAGATCACAAAGCTTGTGTAATACCCCGTGTCGCAGATCACAGAGCGGCGGGCATAGGATGCGAGGCAGTTGGGCTTGTGACCTGCTTCACATGTTCTCGATCTTCGCCGGGACGAGCGGGATTCGAGGGACCGGTGGGACGCAAGTGGCGAGCCCGACGCAACCGCCAGCAGTCAGTGCCGACTGAGAGGAGCGAGGAGCGGTGAACGCGTATGCGCCCATCCTCGTACTGGGAGCCCTCGGGGCAGGCTTTGCGATCTTCTCCGTGGTCATGGCCACGCTGATCGGTCCGAAGCGGTACAACCGCGCCAAGCTCGAAGCCTACGAGTGCGGTATCGAACCGACCCCCACGCCGGCCGGCGGCGGGCGCTTCCCGATCAAGTACTACCTGACGGCGATGCTCTTCATCATCTTCGATATCGAGATCGTCTTCCTCTACCCCTGGGCCGTCACCTTCGACGCCCTGGGGATTTTCGGGCTCGTGGAGATGCTGCTCTTCGTGCTCACCGTCTTCGTCGCGTACGCGTACGTATGGCGGCGCGGCGGCCTGGAATGGGACTGAGGGGCCTTTAACTCATGGGACTCGAAGAAAAGCTGCCGAGCGGCTTCCTGCTGACCACCGTCGAGCAGGCCGCGGGCTGGGTGCGCAAGGCGTCCGTCTTCCCCGCCACCTTCGGCCTCGCCTGCTGTGCCATCGAGATGATGACCACCGGCGCCGGCCGCTACGACCTGGCGCGCTTCGGCATGGAGGTCTTCCGCGGCTCGCCGCGGCAGGCGGACCTCATGATCGTCGCCGGCCGGGTCAGTCAGAAGATGGCACCGGTGCTCAGGCAGGTCTATGACCAGATGCCGAACCCCAAGTGGGTGATCTCCATGGGGGTCTGCGCCTCCTCGGGCGGCATGTTCAACAACTACGCCATCGTGCAGGGCGTCGACCACATCGTCCCGGTCGACATCTATCTGCCCGGCTGTCCGCCCCGGCCCGAGATGCTGATGGACGCGATCCTCAAGCTCCACCAGAAGATCCAGACCTCCAAGCTCGGCGTGAACGCCGAGGAGGCGGCCCGCGAGGCCGAGGAAGCCGCGCTCAAGGCGCTCCCCACCATCGAGATGAAGGGGCTGCTGCGATGAGCGACACGAACAACGGCGTCAACCCCGAGAAGGACCTCGGCACCTCCAACCTCCCCGGCCAGCGCGGCGAGGGCGGCGAGGAGATCCGCGTCCAGCGCGGCATGTTCGGCGCCAGCAACGGCGGCGACACCTCCGGTTACGGCGGCCTCGTCCGCTCGGTCCGGCTCCCGGGACCGGCGGCGCGACCCTACGGCGGCTGGTTCGACGAGGTCGCCGACGAACTGGAGGGCGCGCTGGAGGAACAGGGCCTCCTCCCCGAGAACGCGATCGAGAAGACGGTCGTCGACCGCGGCGAGCTCACCTTCCACATCGAACGCGAGCACTTGCTCCGCGTCGCCCGCACCCTGCGCGACGACCCGGCCCTGCGCTTCGAGCTGTGCACGGGCGTGAGCGGCGTCCACTACCCGAACGACAAGGGCCGCGAGCTGCACGCCGTCTACCACCTGCGCTCGATCACCCACAACCGGCTGATCCGCCTTGAGGTCAGCGCCCCCGACAGCGACCGCCACATCCCGTCGCTGGTCTCCGTCTATCCGACCAACGACTGGCACGAGCGCGAGACCTACGACTTCTTCGGCATCGTCCTCGACGGTCACCCGGCCCTGACGCGGATCATGATGCCGGACGACTGGCAGGGCCATCCGCAGCGCAAGGACTATCCCCTCGGCGGCATCCCCGTCGAGTACAAGGGCGCCCAGATCCCGGCTCCGGACCAGCGGAGGTCGTACTCGTGAGCACTTCCCACGCATCCCCCCGCGAGACCACGGAAGGCACCGTATACACGGTCACCGGTGGCGACTGGGACGAGGTCGTCCAGTCCGCGGCCCGCGCCGACGACGAGCGCATCGTCGTCAACATGGGCCCCCAGCACCCCTCCACCCACGGGGTGCTCCGCCTGATCCTGGAGATCGAGGGCGAGACGGTCACCGAGGCCCGCTGCGGCATCGGCTATCTGCACACCGGCATCGAGAAGAACCTTGAGTTCCGCACGTGGACGCAGGGCACCACGTTCGTGACGCGCATGGACTACCTGACGTCCTTCTTCAACGAGACCGGCTACTGCCTCGCCGTCGAGAAGCTCCTCGGCATCGAGGACCAGATCCCCGACCGCGCCACCCTCATCCGGGTGCTCCTGATGGAGCTCAACCGCCTCTCCTCGCACCTGGTGTGCATCGCCACCGGCGGAATGGAGCTCGGCGCCACCACGATCATGATCTACGGATTCCGTGATCGTGAAATGATTCTCGACATCTACGAGCTCATCACGGGCCTCAGGATGAACCACGCGTACATCCGCCCCGGCGGACTCGCCCAGGACCTGCCGCCCGGCGCGGTGGACCAGATCCGCGAGTTCGTGAAGAAGATGAAGCGCAACCTCCCGGAGTACGACAAGCTCGCCACCGGGAACCCCATCTTCAAGGCCCGTATGCAGGACGTCGGCTATCTCGACCTGGCCGGCTGCATGGCCCTCGGCGCCACCGGCCCGGTCCTGCGCTCCACCGGCCTGCCGCACGACCTGCGCAAGACCCAGCCGTACTGCGGCTACGAGACCTTCGACTTCGACGTCCCGACCGCCGACACCTGCGACTCCTACGGCCGCTTCCTGATCCGCCTGGAAGAGATGCGCCAGTCGCTCAGGATCGTCGAGCAGTGCCTGGACCGGCTGCAGCCCGGACCGGTCATGGTCGCCGACAAGAAGATCGCCTGGCCCGCCCAGCTCGCGCTCGGACCGGACGGTCTCGGCAACTCCCTCGACCACATCAAGAAGATCATGGGCACCTCCATGGAGGCCCTGATCCACCACTTCAAGCTGGTCACCGAGGGCTTCCGCGTCCCGCCGGGACAGGCGTACGCGGCCGTCGAGTCACCCAGGGGCGAACTTGGAGTGCATGCCGTCTCCGACGGCGGCACCCGCCCCTACCGGGTCCACTTCCGTGACCCGTCCTTCACCAACCTGCAGGCGATGGCGGCGATGTGCGAGGGCGGCCAGGTCGCCGACGTCATCGTCGCCGTCGCGTCCATCGACCCCGTGATGGGAGGCGTCGACCGGTGACCACCAGTTCTTCGGAGCAGGGCGTCAGCCTGGGCATGCCCGAACTGCCCGCGCCCGGCTACCCGGACGACGTTCGAGCCCGGCTGGAGCGGGACGCGCGCGAGGTCATCGCCCGTTACCCCGACTCCCGGTCCGCGCTCCTGCCACTGCTGCACCTGGTGCAGTCGGAGGAGGGCCATGTCACGCGCACCGGGATGCAGTTCTGCGCGGACATGCTGCACCTGACCACGGCCGAGGTCACCGCGGTCGCCACCTTCTACACCATGTACCGGCGCCGCCCGAGCGGTGACTACCAGGTCGGGGTGTGCACCAACACGCTGTGTGCGGTGATGGGCGGTGACGCGATCTTCGAGGCGCTCCAGGAGCACCTCGGCGTCGGCAACGGCGAGACCACCGACGACGGCAAGGTCACCCTGGAGCACATCGAGTGCAACGCGGCCTGCGACTACGCCCCGGTCGTGATGGTCAACTGGGAGTTCTTCGACAACCAGACCGTGCAGAGCGCCAAGCGCATGGTGGACGACCTGCGCGCGGGAGCACCGGTTTCTCCCACGCGCGGGGCACCGCTGTGCACCTTCAAGGAGACCGCCCGGATCCTGGCGGGCTTTCCCGACGAGCGGGAAGGGGCAGTCGAGGCCGGCGGAAGCGCGGGACCCGCTTCGCTGATCGGCCTCAGGCTGGCCAAGGGGGAGACCGCCCCCGCGCGGGTGGTTCACCCACGCGACGGCGGACCTCATGAGCAGCCGCAGGACAGGGCAGTGCACGAGCCGTCACCGACGGAGCACTTGAGCTCACACGACGCGCCGCAGGACACATCGGCCTCCGACCCGGCCCACCCGGCCGGGCCTACCGCCGAGGAGGGGGAGTGATGACCTTGGCACCCGAGCTGAAAGACACCAGCCCCGAGAAGCTGCTCGCACCCGTGCTGTCGGCCTTCTGGGACGAGGACAGGTCCTGGACGCTGGACGTCTACCGAAGGCACGAGGGATACGAGGGACTTCGCAAGGCGCTCGCCATGTCGCCGGACGACCTCATCGCCTATGTGAAGGACTCCGGTCTGCGCGGGCGCGGCGGCGCGGGTTTCCCCACCGGAATGAAATGGCAGTTCATTCCGCAGGGAGATGGAAAGCCGCACTATCTAGTTGTCAACGCCGACGAATCGGAGCCCGGAACCTGCAAGGACATCCCGCTCCTCTTCGCGAACCCGCATAGCCTCATCGAGGGCATTGTCATCGCGTGTTATGCCATCAGGTCGTCGTATGCCTTCATCTATCTGCGCGGTGAAGTCGTCCCCGTGCTGCGGCGGTTGCACTCGGCTGTGAGCGAGGCCTATGCGGCCGGCTACCTCGGAAAGAACATCCTCGGCAGCGGCCTCGATCTCGAACTCACCGTGCACGCGGGCGCCGGGGCGTACATCTGTGGTGAAGAGACCGCACTGCTCGACTCGCTCGAAGGCCGCCGTGGTCAACCGCGGCTCCGTCCTCCTTTCCCTGCGGTGGCCGGCCTCTATGCCTGCCCGACTGTTGTGAACAACGTCGAGTCGATCGCGTCGGTTCCCGCGATTCTGCAAAAAGGAAAAGACTGGTTCAGGTCGATGGGCAGCGAGAAGTCCCCGGGCTTCACGCTCTACTCGCTCAGCGGCCATGTCGCGAGCCCCGGCCAGTACGAGGCCCCGCTCGGCATCACCCTGCGCCAACTGCTGGAGATGAGCGGCGGGATGCGGCCGGGCCACCGGCTGAAGTTCTGGACACCGGGCGGCTCCTCCACACCGATGTTCACCGACGAGCACCTCGACGTCCCCCTCGACTACGAGGGCGTGGGCGCCGCCGGCTCCATGCTCGGCACCAAAGCGCTCCAGTGCTTCGACGAGACGACCTGCGTCGTCCGCGCCGTCACCCGCTGGACCGAGTTCTACGCCCACGAGTCCTGCGGCAAGTGCACGCCCTGCCGCGAAGGCACGTACTGGCTCGTGCAGTTGCTGCGCGACATCGAGGCCGGCAAGGGCGTGATGAGCGACCTCGACAAGCTGAACGACATCGCCGACAACATCAACGGCAAGTCCTTCTGCGCCCTCGGCGACGGCGCCGCCTCGCCGATCTTCTCCTCGCTCAAGTACTTCCGCGAGGAGTACGAGCAGCACATCACGGGCCGCGGCTGCCCCTTCGACCCGGCCAAGTCGACGGCGTGGGCCGACCACCGCACGGAGGTGAACGCATGACTGTGACCACCAGCGCTCCCTCCGGAGGGGGAGAGACGGCGGTCCCGCCGGAAGATCTCGTCTCGCTGACCATCGACGGCGTGGAGCTCAGCGTGCCCAAGGGCACCCTGGTCATCCGGGCCGCCGAACAGCTCGGCATCGAGATCCCCCGCTTCTGCGACCACCCGCTCCTCGACCCGGCCGGCGCCTGCCGCCAGTGCATCGTCGAGGTCGAGGGCCAGCGCAAGCCGATGGCGTCCTGCACCATCACCTGCACCGACGGAATGGTGGTGAAGACCCACCTGACCTCCCCGGTCGCCGAGAAGGCCCAGCACGGTGTGATGGAGCTGCTCCTGATCAACCACCCGCTGGACTGCCCGGTCTGCGACAAGGGCGGCGAGTGCCCCCTGCAGAACCAGGCCATGTCGCACGGCCAGGCCGAGTCCCGCTTCGAGGGACGCAAGCGGACCTACGAGAAGCCCGTCCCGATCTCCACGCAGGTGCTGCTCGACCGTGAGCGGTGCGTGCTGTGCGCCCGCTGCACCCGTTTCTCCAACCAGATCGCGGGCGACCCGATGATCGAGCTGGTCGAGCGGGGCGCGCTCCAGCAGGTCGGCACCGGTGAGGGCGACCCCTTCGAGTCGTACTTCTCCGGCAACACGATCCAGATCTGCCCGGTCGGCGCCCTCACCTCGGCGGCGTACCGCTTCCGCTCCCGCCCCTTCGACCTGGTCTCCTCGCCGAGTGTCTGCGAGCACTGCTCGGGCGGCTGCGCCACGCGCACCGACCACCGGCGCGGCAAGGTCATGCGCAAGCTCGCGGCCAACGACCCCGAGGTCAACGAGGAGTGGATCTGCGACAAGGGCCGGTTCGCCTTCCGGTACGCGCAGCAGCGGGACCGGCTTGAGACGCCGCTGGTGCGCAATCCCGAGGGTGACCTCGTGCCGACGTCCTGGCCGGAGGCCCTGCAGATCGCGGCCCAGGGGCTGCTCGCCTCGCGCGGCCGGGCCGGCGTCCTGACCGGAGGCCGCCTCACCATCGAGGACGCCTACGCGTACAGCAAGTTCGCGCGCGTGGCGCTCGACACCAACGACATCGACTTCCGCGCGCGCGTGCACAGCGGCGAGGAGGCCGACTTCCTGGCGTCCCGCATCGCCGGACGCGGACGCGACCTCGACGGTACGGGCGTCACGTACTCCCTCCTGGAGAAGGCGCCCGCGGTCCTGCTGGCCGGGTTCGAGGCCGAGGAGGAGGCGCCCGGAATCTTCCTGCGGCTGCGCAAGGCCTGGCGCAAGCACGGCCAGAAGGTGTTCTCGCTCGCCACACATGAGACACGCGGCCTGGAGAAGGCGGGCGGCACGCTGCTGCCCGCCGCTCCCGGCACCGAGACCGAGTGGCTGGACGCGCTCGCCAGCGGGGTCGGTCTGGAGGACGACGGCGCGCGCGCCGCCGAGGCCCTGCGCACCGAGGGCGCGGTGATCGTCGTGGGCGAGCGGCTGGCCGGTGTGGCCGGCGGACTCACCGCCGCCGTACGGGCCGCTTCCGCAACCGGAGCGCATCTGGTGTGGATTCCGCGCCGAGCCGGGGAGCGCGGAGCCGTCGAGGCCGGCGCACTGCCGTCGCTGCTGCCGGGCGGCCGTCCGGCAACCGACCCACGCGCGCGTGAGGAGGTCGCCGCGGCCTGGGGCCTGGCCGAACTCCCGCACCGCTACGGACGCGACACCAGCCAGATCGTGGAGGCCGCCGCCACCGGCGAACTCCAGGCCCTGGTGGTCGCCGGAGTCGAGGTCGCCGATCTGCCCGACCCGGCACGCGCACGCGTGGCGCTCGCCGAGGCCGGCTTCCTGGTCTCGCTGGAACTGCGGCCCAGTGAGGTCACCGAGCTCGCCGACGTGGTCCTGCCCGTCGCCGCCGTCGCCGAGAAGGCGGGCACCTTCCTCAACTGGGAAGGCAGGGTGCGTTTCTTCGAGGCCGCGCTCAAGCCCGACCAGATGACCCGGCGCCTTCCCCCGTCCGACGCACGCGTCCTGCAGATGCTGGCCGACGCCATGGACGTACACCTGGGCCTGCCGGATCTGCGCACCGCGCGCGCGGAGCTGGACCGGCTGGGGGCCTGGGACGGCCCCCGGGCCACCGAACCCCTGGAGACCGCCGCCCCGTTGCCGCGGCCGGCCGCCGGAGAGGCCGTGCTGGCCGGACACCGGCTGCTGCTCGACCAGGGCCGGCTCCAGGACGGCGACGAGGCGCTCGCCGGGACACGGCACGCTGCCCACGCGCGCGTGTCGGCCGCCACGGCCGCCGAAGCGGGCGTCAAGGAGGGCGACCTCCTCGCGGTGACCGGCACCGCCGGAACGGTCGAACTCCCGCTCCGGATCACCGCGATGCCCGACCGGGTGGTCTGGCTGCCGCTGAACTCCACCGGCGCCGGCGTCGCCTCCGACACCGGGGCGCGGCCCGGCTCCCTCGTCCGCATCGGCCCGGCGACGCTCGCCGGCGAGGCCCCCAAGGAGGTGGAGGCATGAGCCCGTACTTCGCCGCTGAAGACCTCTCGATGTTCGGCCGCGACCCCTGGTGGCTGGTCGTAGTCAAGGCGGTGTTCTGCTTCGCCTTCCTGATGGTGACGGTGCTGTTCTCCATCGTGTGGGAGCGCAAGGTCGTCGCCTGGATGCAGCTGCGCATCGGCCCCAACCGGCACGGCCCCTGGGGCATGCTCCAGTCGCTCGCCGACGGCATCAAGCTGATGCTGAAGGAAGACGTCATCGTCAAACGCGCGGACAAGGTCGTCTACGTCCTCGCACCGATCGTCGCCGCCATCCCCGCCTTCATGGCGATCGCGGTGATCCCCTTCGGCCCGGCGGGCAACGAGATCTCGATCTTCGGCGAGCGCACCACGATGCAGCTCACCGACCTGCCGATCGCGATGCTCTACATCCTCGCGGTCGCCTCGGTCGGCATCTACGGCATCGTGCTCGCGGGCTGGAGTTCCGGATCCACGTATCCGCTCCTCGGCGGCCTGCGCTCCTGCGCGCAGATGATCTCGTACGAGATCGCCATGGGCGCCGCCTTCGCCTCCGTCTTCCTCTACTCGGGGTCGATGTCGACGTCGACGATCGTCGAGGCGCAGCAGGACCGCTGGTACATCATCCTGCTGCCGGTCTCCTTCATCATCTACATCGTCACGATGGTCGGCGAGACCAACCGCGCCCCCTTCGACATGCCGGAGTCCGAGGGCGACCTGGTCGGCGGCTTCAACACCGAGTACTCGTCGATCAAATTCGCGATGTTCATGCTCGCCGAGTACGTGAACATGGTGACGGTCTCGGCCGTGTCGGTGACGCTCTTCCTCGGCGGCTGGCGGGCACCCTGGCCCGTCTCCACCTTCTGGGAGGGCGCGAACCACGGCTGGTGGCCGCTGCTCTGGTTCGTGATCAAGGTGCAGCTGCTGCTCTTCTTCTTCATCTGGCTGCGCGGCACGCTGCCCCGCGTCCGCTACGACCAGCTGATGAAGCTCGGCTGGAAGGTGCTGATCCCGGTCTCCGTGGTCTGGCTGATGCTCGTCGCGACGGTTCGGACCCTGCGCAACGAGAACTACGACTTCGCCGACATCGCCCTCTACGTCGGCGGCGGCGTCCTGGTGCTTCTGCTGCTCTCCTTCGTCGCGGACATGTTCCGCGCCAAACCGAAGGAGGAGGAACCTGCCCCGGCCGCCGGATTCGACGCGATGGCGGGCGGATTCCCCGTGCCGCCGCTGCCCGGACAGGAGCTGCCGCCGGTGCCGCGACGCCGTTCACGCCGGGAGCGGGAGCTGATTGTCAGTGGTGGGCCCGATACTCAGAGTGATGGATCTCTGGATGGAAAGGAGGCGTCCGATGGCTGAGGAGCCCGAGGAGACCAAGCCCGGTTTCCAGAACCCTGTGGCCGGCTTCGGTGTGACCTTCAAGGCCATGTTCAAGAAGCGGCTGACCGAGCAGTACCCGGAACAGCAGAAGACCACCGCTCCGCGGTTCCACGGACGGCACCAGCTCAACCGCCATCCGGACGGCCTGGAGAAATGCGTCGGCTGCGAGCTGTGCGCCTGGGCCTGCCCCGCCGACGCGATCTATGTCGAGGGCGCGGACAACACCGACGAGGAGCGCTACTCGCCGGGCGAGCGGTACGGCCGCGTCTACCAGATCAACTACGCCCGCTGCATCCTGTGCGGCCTGTGCATCGAGGCGTGCCCCACGCGCGCGCTCACGATGACGAACGAGTTCGAGCTCGCCGACTCCAGCCGCGCCAACCTCATCTACACCAAGGAGCAGCTGCTCGCCGGTCTTGAGGACGGCATGGTGGACACCCCGCACGCGATCTACCCCGGGACGGACGAACAGGACTACTACCGGGGCCTGGTGACGGAGGCCGCGCCGGGCACCGAGCGCCAGGTGGCCCTCTCCAAGGGCGAGGTCGTGCAGGAGGCCGCCTCCACCTTCGGTGAGGACGAACCCGCGTCGGAGAAGGTGATCGGCCGATGACCTCGCAGCTCGCCGCCTACTCCACCTCCACCGGCGAGGCCTTCCAGTTCTGGGTCCTCGGCACGGTCGCGGTGATCGGCGCCCTGTGCACCGTCTTCATGAAGAAAGCCGTGCACAGCGCGCTGTGCCTGGCCGGCACCATGATCATCCTGGCGGTGTTCTACCTCGCCAACGGCGCCTACTTCCTGGGCGTCGTGCAGATCGTCGTCTACACCGGCGCGATCATGATGCTGTTCCTGTTCGTGGTGATGCTGGTCGGCGTGACCGCGGCGGACTCCCTGAAGGAGACCATCAAGGGCCAGCGCTGGCTGGCCCTTCTCTGTGGCCTCGGCTTCGGCATCCTGCTGTTCGCCGGGATCGGCAACGCCTCACTGACGGAGTTCAACGGCATCGCCCAGGCGAACGCCAACGGCAATGTGGAGGGCCTCGCCGCCCTCCTGTTCACCAAGTACGTCTTCGCCTTCGAGATCACCGGCGCCCTGCTCATCACGGCCGCCGTCGGCGCCATGGTGCTCACCCACCGGGAGCGCACCGAGCGGGCCAAGACGCAGCGCGAGATGGCCGAGCAGCGGGTGCGCGAGGGCAAGCACGTACCGCCGCTGCCGGCGCCCGGGGTGTACGCCCGGCACAACGCCGTGGACATCGCGGGCCTGCTGCCCGACGGCACCCCGTCGGAGCTCACCGTCAGCAAGACGCTGCGTGAGCGCGGCCAGATCCGTGATGTGTCCACCGAGGCGCTCAACGACCTCAAGGCCCTGGAACAGCGGGCCGAGGAGCGCCTGGAGCGCACGAACAGCGGGGAGGCGTCCAAGTGAACCCGGTCAACTACCTCTACCTCGCCGCCCTGTTGTTCACGATCGGCGCCACCGGCGTACTGATCCGGCGCAACGCGATCGTGGTGTTCATGTGCGTCGAGCTGATGCTCAACGCCTGCAACCTCGCGCTCGTCGCCTTCTCCCGGATGCACGGCAATCTCGACGGCCAGATCATCGCCTTCTTCACGATGGTCGTCGCCGCCGCGGAGGTCGTGGTCGGGCTCGCGATCATCGTGTCGCTGTTCCGTTCCCGCCACTCGGCCTCGGTCGACGACGCCAGCCTGATGAAGCTGTAAGGGGTCGCTGAATCGTGGAGAACCTGATTGCGCTGCTCATCGCGGCGCCCCTGCTCGGAGCGGCGGTCCTGCTGTGCGGCGGCCGGCGCCTGGACGCCGTCGGCCACTGGATCGGCACGGTCCTCGCGTCCGTGTCGTTCGTGCTCGGCGCGATCCTCTTCTTCGATCTGCTCGGCAAGGACGCCGAAAGCCGGACGCTGACCCAGCACCTGTTCAGCTGGATCCCGGTCGAGGGCTTCCAGGCGGACGTCGCCTTCCAACTCGACCAGCTGTCGATGACGTTCGTCCTGCTGATCACCGGCGTCGGCTCGCTGATCCACCTGTACTCGGTCGGGTACATGGAGCACGACGAGCGGCGCCGCCGCTTCTTCGGCTATCTGAACCTGTTCCTCGCGGCGATGCTGCTGCTCGTCCTCGCCGACAACTACCTGCTGCTGTACGTCGGCTGGGAGGGCGTCGGTCTCGCCTCCTACCTGCTGATCGGCTTCTGGCAGCACAAGCCCAGTGCCGCCACGGCCGCGAAGAAGGCGTTCCTGGTCAACCGCGTCGGCGACATGGGTCTGTCGATCGCGATCATGATCATGTTCACCACCTTCGGGACCTTCGCCTTCGGCCCGCTCCTCGGCAGCCAGGAGGAGCCCGGTCTCGTCGGTGAGACCTCCGAGGGCACGCTCACCGCCATCGGCCTGATGCTGCTGCTCGCCGCCTGCGGCAAGTCCGCCCAGGTGCCGCTGCAGTCCTGGCTCGGGGACGCGATGGAGGGCCCGACCCCGGTCTCGGCCCTCATCCACGCCGCGACCATGGTGACCGCGGGTGTCTACCTGATCGTCCGCTCCGGCGCGATCTTCAACGCCGCCCCCGACGCGCAGTTGGTCGTCACCATCGTCGGTGCCGTCACGCTCCTGTTCGGTGCGATCGTCGGTTGCGCGAAGGACGACATCAAGAAGGCGCTGGCCGGCTCGACCATGTCGCAGATCGGCTACATGGTCCTCGCCGCGGGCCTCGGCCCGATCGGCTACGTCTTCGCGATCATGCACCTGGTGACCCACGGCTTCTTCAAGGCCGGGCTGTTCCTCGGCGCCGGTTCGGTCATGCACGGCATGAACGACGAGGTCGACATGAGGAAGTACGGCGGCCTCAGGAAGTACATGCCGATCACCTTCGTCACCTTCGGCCTCGGCTACCTCGCCATCATCGGCTTCCCGGGCCTGTCCGGCTTCTTCTCCAAGGACAAGATCATCGAGGCGGCGTTCGCCAAGGGCGGCACCGAGGGCTGGATCCTCGGCGGCTGCGCCCTGCTGGGCGCGGCGATCACGGCGTACTACATGACGCGCGTGATGCTGCTGACGTTCTTCGGCGAGGAGCGCTGGCGCAACGCCCCGACGCCGTCCCCGGCCGAGCCCAGCGTGGAGCCGGCCGCCGAGAAGCGGGGCGAGCACGCGGAGCCGCACCCGCACGAGTCGCCCAGCTCCATGACGATCCCGATGATCCTGCTGGCCTTCGGATCGGTCTTCGCGGGCGCCCTGTTCAGCGTCGGCGACCGCTTCGTGGGCTGGCTGGAGCCGATCACCGGATACGGCCACGGCGACTCGCCGCTCAGCACGGCCACGGTCACGACGTCCACGGTGGCCGTGATGGTCATCGGCGTCACCGTCGCGTACCTCCAGTACGGCCGCCGCCCGGTCCCGGTCGTCGCCCCGCGCGGGTCGCTGCTCACCCGGGCCGCCCGGCGCGATCTGCTCCAGGACGACTTCAACCACGTCGTCCTCGTCCGCGGCGGCGAACACCTCACGCGCTCCCTGGTGTACGTCGACCACACCCTGGTCGACGGCGTCGTCAACGGCACGGCGGCCTCGGTCGGCGGCCTCTCCGGACGGCTGCGCAAGCTGCAGAACGGCTTCGCCCGGTCGTACGCGGTCTCGATGTTCGGCGGTGCGGCACTCCTCGTCGCCGCGACCCTGCTGATGAGGGCGGTCTGATACCGATGTCCTTTCCCCTGCTGACAGCGACGGCGGCGCTCCCCGCGATCGGGGCGGTCGTCACGGCCGCCGTACCGGCCGCGCGGCGCACGACCGCCAAGTGGCTGGCGTTGCTCTTCTCGCTCGCCACCCTCGCGTTCGCCGTCACCATCCTGGTCCGCTTCGACCCGGACGGCGACCGCTACCAGCTCACCGAATCCCACTCCTGGATCAAGGAGTTCGGGGTCCGCTACGAGCTGGGCGTGGACGGCATCGCGGTGGCCCTGATCGCGCTGACCGCCGTACTGATCCCCTTCATCATCCTCGCGGGCTGGCACGACGCCGACCCGCTGGAGACCGGCAGCAAGCGCTGGCGGCCGACGCAGGGCTTCTTCGCCCTGATCCTGGCCGTAGAGGCGATGGTGATCCTCTCCTTCGAGGCCACCGACGTCTTCCTCTTCTACATCTTCTTCGAGGCCATGCTCATCCCGATGTACTTCCTCATCGGAGGCTTCGGGGACCGTGCCCACGAGCACGGCGAGGAGGTGGCGTCCACCCAGCGCTCGTACGCGGCGGTGAAGTTCCTCCTCTACAACCTGGTCGGCGGTCTGATCATGCTGGCCGCGGTGATCGGCCTGTATGTGGTCGCCGGGAACTTCTCGCTCCCCGAGATCGCCGAGGCGCGCGCCAATGGCTCGCTGGACATGGCGACCAGCACCGAACGCTGGCTGTTCCTCGGGTTCTTCTTCGCCTTCGCGGTGAAGGCGCCGCTGTGGCCGCTGCACACCTGGCTGCCCAACGCCATGGGTGAGGCCACCGCCCCGGTCGCCGTGCTGATCACCGCGGTCGTCGACAAGGTCGGCACCTTCGCGATGCTCCGCTTCTGCCTCGGTCTGTTCCCGGAGGCCTCGAAGTGGGCGACGCCCGCCATCCTTGTCCTGGCGCTGATCAGCATCATCTATGGCGCGCTGCTCGCCGTCGGCCAGCGCGACATCAAGCGTCTGGTGGCCTACGCGTCGATCTCGCACTTCGGCTTCATCATCATGGGCATCTTCGCGATGACCAGCCAGGGCCAGTCGGGCGCGACGCTGTACATGGTCAACCACGGGATCTCGACGGCCGCGTTGATGCTGGTGGCCGGCTTCCTGATCTCGCGGCGCGGCTCGCGGCTCATCGCCGACTACGGCGGAGTGCAGAAGGTCGCCCCGGTGCTCGCCGGCACCTTCCTGATCGGCGGTCTGGCGACGCTGTCGCTGCCCGGACTCGCACCGTTCGTCAGTGAGTTCCTGGTCCTGGTCGGCACGTACGCCAGATACCCGGCGGTCGGCATCATCGCCACCTTCGGCATCGTGCTCGCCGCGCTCTACACCCTCGTCCTCTACCAGCGGACGATGACGGGCCCGGTGAAGCCCGAGGTGTCGACGATGCCGGACCTGAGGGTGCGGGAACTCGCCGTCGTCGCCCCGCTGGTCGTACTGCTGATCTTCCTGGGCGTCTACCCGAAGCCCGTTACGGACATCGTCAACCCGGCGGTCGAGCAGACCATGTCCGACGTACAGAAGAAGGACCCCCAGCCCGAGGTGGAGGCGGCCAAGTGAGCGCATCAGCCGTCCACAGCCTGTGGACAACCGCGGCCGATCCGATCTCGAAGATCGACGCGCCGAAGATCGAATACGGACAATTGTCGCCCACGCTGATCGTCGTCGGCGCGGCGATCGTGGGGGTGCTGATCGAGGCGGTCGTCCCGCGCAAGTCCCGTTACTACGCCCAGGTGTTCGTCTCCGCCGTCGCGCTGACCGCCGCCTTCGCTGCAGTGGTCGCGCTCGCGGCCGACGGCTACGGCACCACGAAGGCCGGCATCGCGGCGATGGGCGCGATCGCCGTCGACGGCCCGGCGCTCTTCCTCCAGGGCACGATCCTGCTGGCCGGCCTTGTCGGCCTGTTCACCTTCGCCGAACGGCGGCTGGACCCGTTGGTGCACGGCAACCGGGTCGACTCCTTCGCCGCACAGGCCGCGTCCGTGCCGGGCAGCGAGAGCGAAAGGGCCGCGGTGAAGGCCGGGTTCACCACCACCGAGGTGTTCCCGCTGCTGCTCTTCGCGGTCGCGGGCATGCTGATCTTCCCGGCGGCCAACGACCTGCTGACGCTGTTCATCGCGCTGGAGGTCTTCTCCCTCCCGCTGTACCTGATGTGCGCCCTCGCCCGCCGCAAGCGGCTGATGTCGCAGGAAGCGGCGGTGAAGTACTTCCTGCTCGGTGCCTTCGCCTCCGCGTTCACCCTGTTCGGCATCGCGCTGCTCTACGGTTACGCGGGCTCGGTGTCGTACGCGACGATCGCGCAGGTCGTCGACGGCACCCTCACCACCGTCGACCCGGCCCTCGCGGACACCATGGGCAATGACGCGCTGCTGCTGATCGGCATGGCGATGCTCGTCATGGGCCTCCTCTTCAAGGTCGGCGCCGTGCCCTTCCACATGTGGACGCCGGACGTGTACCAGGGCGCGCCGACCCCGGTGACCGGCTTCATGGCGGCGGCGACCAAGGTGGCGGCGTTCGGCGCGCTGCTGCGCGTGCTGTACGTGGTGCTGCCCGGCCTGCGCTGGGACTGGCGGCCGGTCATGTGGGCCGTCGCGATCATCACGATGCTGGGCAGCGCCATCGTCGCGATCACGCAGACCGACATCAAGCGGCTGCTGGCGTACTCGTCGATCGCGCACGCGGGCTTCATCCTCGCCGGTGTCATCGCGACCACGCCGGACGGTGTGTCGTCCGTCCTCTTCTACCTGGCCGCCTACTCGTTCGTGACGATCGGCGCCTTCGCGGTCGTCACGCTGGTGCGGGACGCCGGGGGCGAGGCGACGCACCTGTCCAAGTGGGCGGGGCTCGGCCGGCGTTCGCCGCTGGTGGCGGCCGTGTTCGCGGTGTTCCTGCTGGCCTTCGCGGGCATTCCGCTGACCTCCGGGTTCGCGGGGAAGTTCGCCGTGTTCAAGGCGGCGGCGGAGGGCGGGGCGGCCCCGCTGGTCGTGGTCGGTGTGATCTCGTCGGCGATCGCGGCGTTCTTCTACATCCGCGTCATCGTGCTGATGTTCTTCAGCGAGCCACGGCCCGAGGGCCCAACGGTCGCCGTGCCGTCGCCGCTGACGATGACGGCGATCGGGGTCGGGGTGGCGGTCACGCTGGTGCTCGGTGTGGCGCCGCAGTACTTCCTGGACCTGGCGAGTACTGCGGGGGTGTTCGTGCGCTGACGCGGCTCTCGCCGATGTCTGTACGGCAGCGGCCCGGCTCCCTCGGGGGTGCCGGGCCGCTGTGCTGTGGTGGGGGCGGTTACTGATCCTTGTCGCGGCGCGTCTTGACCTGCGTGAGGTCCAGGTCCACGGGGAAGGGGGCGGTCAGCTTCATCCGCTCACGGAAGATGCCCACGCTGGTGTACGCCCGGGTGGTCGGCTCCAGCTCGAAGGCATGCACCGCTGCGCGGCCCTTCTCGTTCTCCACCCTCCAGTAGTGGGGGATTTTCGCGAGGGCGTACTTCAGCGGCTTCGTCTCGCGGTCCCGGGACACGGAGTCCGCCGAGACGACTTCGATGGCGAGGAGAACCGCCTCTACTGGGAACCGCGTCTGCTCTGTGTCCTCCACGACGTCCCCGCGCACGACGATCACATCCGGCTCGGGCCGGTTCTGCCGGTCGATGTCGATGGTGAACTCACGGATGACCTCGAACTCCGCCGGGGCCAGGGACTGGAGCTGCCACTTGAAGAAGTCGACAGCGCGTTCGTGAAAGAGGGTCTGCGGACTCACGAAGACCAGGCTCCCGTCGATCAATTCCGTATGCGGAGGAAGATTCGGGAGGCGGTCCAGGTCGTCGGCGGTCCAGCCGCCTTCCGGCGGGGTCGGCCAGCTGGGCGTGGACGCCTTCGGTGCGACGCTCATCAGTGCTCCCATGGGACGGAGTCTCGCCGGTGCTTTCAGGTTATCGGGCGGAAACCGGCGGGTCTCCCGCGAACGTGTGAACGAGGGTCGTGTCCTTGACCCGGGCCGGCCTGTGGATAACTCCGGCGCTGTCGGTGCGGACGCCTATCGTGGACGCAGTGGTCGAGGAGCGACGTACGGGGGGCACGACGATGGGTGGGACGGGCGGGATCGGTGTCATGACAGCGGTAGCCGAGAGCGAGGCGCTGGCCGCGCTCCACAGGGTCTTCGGGTACGAGGCCTTCCGGGGCGAGCAGGAAGCGGTCATCGAGCATGTGGTGGCCGGCGGTGACGCCGTCGTCCTCATGCCGACCGGCGGTGGCAAGTCGCTGTGCTACCAGATTCCGTCCCTGGTCAGGCCCGGTACGGGCATTGTGGTCTCACCGCTGATCGCGCTGATGCAGGACCAGGTGGACGCGCTGCGGGCGCTGGGTGTGCGGGCCGGGTTCATGAACTCCACGCAGGACTTCGACGAGCGCCGGGTGGTGGAGGCCGAGTTCCTGGCGGGCGAGCTGGACCTGCTGTACCTCGCGCCGGAGCGGCTACGGCTTGAGTCCACGCTGGACCTGCTGTCCCGGGGCAAGATCGCGGTGTTCGCGATCGACGAGGCGCACTGCGTGTCCCAGTGGGGCCATGACTTCCGCCCCGACTATCTGTCGCTGTCCCTGCTGGGTGAGCGCTGGCCGGACGTCCCGCGGATCGCGCTCACGGCGACCGCCACCCACGCGACGCACCAGGAGATCACCGAGCGGCTGAACATGCCGGCGGCCCGGCACTTCGTGGCCAGCTTCGACCGGCCCAACATCCAGTACCGGATCGTGCCGAAGGCCGACCCCAAGAAGCAGCTGCTGAGCTTCCTGCGCGAGGAGCACGCCGGGGACGCCGGCATCGTGTACTGCCTCTCGCGCAACTCCGTGGAGAAGACGGCCGAGTTCCTCAGCCGCAACGGCATCGAGGCGGTGCCGTATCACGCGGGCCTCGACGCCGGGACGCGTGCGGCGCACCAGTCCCGGTTCCTGCGTGAGGACGGGCTTGTCGTGGTGGCGACGATCGCGTTCGGCATGGGGATCGACAAGCCGGACGTGCGGTTCGTCGCGCACCTGGATCTGCCGAAGTCGGTCGAGGGGTACTACCAGGAGACCGGCCGCGCGGGGCGGGACCGGCTGCCGTCCACGGCGTGGATGGCGTACGGGCTCAATGACGTCATACAGCAGCGCAAGCTGATCCAGTCGGGCGAGGGCGACGAGGCGTTCCGGCGGCGGGCGGCGGCCCATCTGGACGCGATGCTGGCGCTGTGCGAGACGGCGCAGTGCAGGCGGGGGCAGTTGCTCGCCTACTTCGGCCAGGATCCGGATCCGTCCGGATGCGGCAACTGCGACACATGCCTCACGCCGCCCGAGACCTGGGACGGGACCGTCGCGGCGCAGAAGGTGCTGTCGACGGTCGTGCGGCTTCAGCGGGAGCGGGGGCAGAAGTTCGGGGCGGTGCAGATCGTCGACATTCTGCTGGGGAAGCGCACCGGGAAGGTGATCCAGTTCGACCATGACCAGCTGTCCGTCTTCGGTATCGGGGAGGAGCTGACCGAGGGCGAATGGCGGGGCGTCATCCGGCAGTTGCTGGCGCAGGGGCTGCTGGCGGTCGAGGGGGAGTACGGGACGCTCGTGCTGACCGAGGGCAGTGGGGAGGTGCTGCGGCGGGAGCGGGAGGTGCCGCTGCGGAAGGAGCCGAAGAAGCCGGTGACCTCGCGGTCGGCTTCCGGTTCGTCCGGGAAGGGCGAGCGGAAGGCGAAGGCCGCGGTGGTCGAGCTGCCGGAGCGGTTGGTGCCCGCGTTCGAGGCGCTGCGGGCCTGGCGGGCGGAACAGGCTCGGGAGCAGGGTGTTCCGGCGTACGTGATCTTCCATGATGCGACGTTGCGGGAGATCGTGACGGTGTGGCCTTCATCCGTGCGGGAGTTGGGAAGCGTCAGTGGGGTGGGGGAGAAGAAGCTGGCGACGTACGGGGAGGGCGTGATCGGGGTTCTGGCCGGGCTGGACGGGAGTGCGCCGGAGGACCCGGGGGATCACTGGACCGAGATGGATGCGGAGCCGGAGCCGGAGCCGGACGACTGGGTGTGAGGGTGCTGCCCCAGCGGCACGACTGTCCGCACCTGGGTTGGTACAGCGGAACGCAGCTACCCGCTAGCCAAGGGCCGTCAAGCCCGGCGCGAAGGTGATCAGGAGGGGCACCAGAGGGACCAGAGCTGCCGCCGCCGTCGTCAGCGCTCTGTCGCGGCGGCCCAGGCGGGGTGGGGGTTCCAGGAGGCGGTCCACCCGTTCGCCGAGGAGGCGGTGGCTGGAGGCGCAGGAGAGGACGCCTCTGTGCTGGTTGAGCTCGATCAGGGCGAGAGCGGTCGTCAGGTGGCCGCAGCGGCGGGATGCCGTGTCGTCGGCCGCCAGCTCGACCAGGCGGTGGGTCTGGTCGCAGAAGTGGGCGAACAGGGGAATGCGGGGGAAGCCGGTGGCAAGGGCGGTGGAGAGGTGCAGCAGCCAGTCGTGGCGGGCTCGGGCGTGGCCGCGTTCGTGGGTGAGGACGGCGTCCAGCTGGTGGTCGGTCAGACGGTGCAGGGCACCTGTGGTGACGATCAGCTGGGGCGGGTTGCCGGGCATCCACCAGGCGTCCGGGTATTCGTCCTCCAGCACCAGCAGCGGGCCGCGCGCGGCGGGCAGGCCCGCGGGCAGGTCCGGTGCGCGCTCACGTAGGTGGGCCCTGGCCTGGCCACGGCTGCGGCGCGCCTCGACCAGCTCGCGGGCCAGCATCGCCGTCGTCCAGGCGGCGCCGCAGGCCAGAAGCAGTGTGAGGGCCACCGCCCAGACCGGGGCCACGGAGAGGTCGTACGCCGCGGTCACCGCCGGTGGCGCGGGCGCGAAAACATGGTCGCGGACCGTTTGGAAGACGGCGGCGGCGCCCAGAACCAGGGCCGTCAGACAGCACAGCAGCACGGTGGCGACCAGGCACTGCCACACCCACAGCCCGACCACCGGCTCCCGCTCCGGCCACGCGGCCCGGGTCAGGGAACGCGGTACTGGCACGGCGGCGGTCAGAGCGACGGCGCTCAGCAGGAGCAGGCAGACAGTCATGCCACGGGCTCCGGATCCTGGTCGGGACAAAGGCAGCTGCGGGCGGGCTGTGCGCGGGCGGTGCGGAACGTGTGCCGCGCGCACCCGTCCGCCGCCAAGTATGACGGCGGCGGACGGTACACGGCAGACGTCGGCGACCAACTAAACGTCCGGCGGGACCGGAAAGGGGGTGTCCCGAGGGGAGTCGGCCACGAGCGTCAACTCCCGTACGGGTGCCGGCTTTCAGTGAGGGGCGGAGGTCGGCGCTCTCAACCCGCCACCACCCGCCCGGTGACCTCGCCCAGCCCCACACGCGCCCCATCCGCCCCCGGAGCCCACGCCGACAGCGTCACCACGTCGCCGTCCTCCAGGAAGGTCCGCTTGCCGTCGGGGAGTTCGAGCACGTCGCGGCCGTTCCAGGTGAGCTCCAGCAAGGAGCCGCGTTCGCGTTCCGTCGGGCCGCTGACCGTGCCGGAGCCGTAGAGGTCGCCGGTGCGAAGGGAAGCGCCGTTGACCGTCATGTGGGCCAGCTGCTGGGCGGCCGTCCAGTACATCGCCGAGAAGGGAGGTTCGGAGATCACATGGCCGTTGAGGGAGACCGAGATACGCAGGTCGTAGCCGCCGGGTTCCTCGGCCGCGTCGTCCAGGTAGGGGAGCAGCTCGTACGTGCGCTGCGGAGGGGCCACGCGCGCCTCGTCCAGCGCGTCCAGCGGGGTGATCCAGGCCGACACCGACGTGGCGAAGGACTTGCCGAGGAAGGGGCCGAGCGGGACGTACTCCCAGGCCTGGATGTCGCGCGCGGACCAGTCGTTGAGCAGGCACAGGCCGAAGACGTGCTCCCGGAAGTCGGAGAGGCCGACCGGGCTGCCCATCGCCGACGGCACGCCCACCACGAAACCCACCTCCGCCTCGATGTCCAGGCGGACGGACGGGCCGAAGACGGGTGCCGCGTCGGCGGGTGCCTTGCGCTGGCCCGACGGCCGCACGACATCCGTGCCGGAGACCACGACGGTGCCCGAGCGGCCGTGGTAGCCGATCGGGAGGTGCTTCCAGTTCGGGGTGAGGGAGTCGGCCGCGTCCGGGCGGAACATCTGGCCGACGTTTCGCGCGTGGTTCTCGGAGGCGTAGAAGTCGACGTAGTCCGCGACCTCGAAGGGGAGGTGCAGGGTCACCGAGGAGAGCGGGTGGAACAGGGGCTCGATGGTCTCCCGGTGGGACGGCACCGTGACCCAGGCCGTGAGCGCGCGGCGCACGTCCGACCAGGCGGTGCGGCCCGCCGCCAGCAGCGGGTTCAGCGTGGGCCGGGCGAGCAGGGAGGCGTACGGGGATCCCAGCGCCATTGCCGCCGCGCCCGCGTCGAGGACGTGGTCACCGAGCCGTACGCCGACCCGGGGCGCGCTGTCCTCGCCGGGGACGGAGAAGACACCGTACGGAAGGTTGTGCGGGCCGAAGGGGTCGCCCTCGGGGACATCAAAGGGGGGCATGGGTGCTGCCTCACTCTCGTGCGTGCCACGGGTCCGTGTCGTCGCCGCACACGTTACGGGTGGGGCACCCGTCTTGGGCAGTGCCGAAGGGGCGGGGTGATCATCCGTCGACGTAACCGTCCGCCCGCCGCCAGGCCAGAAAGCCCTCGATCAGCCCGGGCGGGTTGGCCGCCTCGGTCGCCTCGACCTTCCAGCCGGGGCAGTACATGTCGAATACCACGATGGGCAGCGGACGCCCGAATACCGCCTCGATACGGCCGCTCGCGTGCAGGTGGCGGGCGAGGCCGACGCAGGCGCCGGCGAAATGGAGCCCGAGCAGGTCGCGCTTGGCGTCGATCCGGTCGTCCTCCTCACTGTCCTCGCCATCCTCTTCGTCCTGCTCCTCGAACCACAGGCCGAGCTGCTTGACCTCGTCCTCGTACAGCGGGCCGCCGACCGGATCCTCCGGCGCGCTGCCCAGCGTCTCGAAGCCGTCCAGGAGCCAGCAGGCGTAGTTCCAGCGGGCCTCGCCGGGGTCCTCCGGGCGCCGCTCGCGCTCGTACTGGGTCTCGGTGTTGTAGCCGATGGCGGCGTACGGGCGGCGCTCGTCGTCGTCGACGCGCCAGATGCGGAAGGAGAGGGCGTAGATCTCGGGTTTCAGTGCCTCGGGGAAGCGTTCCAGGACGCCCACCGCGGCCTCCCGGAGATACGCCGAGAACTTCCCGTCCTTACCCGTCACACCACTCGCCCCCGCCCGTCACCGCAGTGCCCTCATTTCACCAGAAGCCGATGACTGCAAGGGAGTTGGAGGGGGGCGCGCGGGGCGGTGGTGGGCGCCGGGGTCGTCCGGTTCACGCTGAGTCGTCGGGGCGTCCTGTCCGTATTCTCTGATCATGGCCGCACCCCTCGCATATTCACTCATCGCCACCGACCTGGACGGAACCCTCCTCCGAGGCGACGACACGCTCTCCGACCGGTCGCTGGCCGCGCTCGCGCGGGTGGCGGAGTCCGGCGCCCGGCATCTGGTGGTGACCGGCCGACCGGCGCCCAGAGTGCGGCCGCTCCTGGACGACCTGGGCAGCAAGGGGCTCGCGGTGTGCGGGCAGGGCGCGCAGGTGTACGACGCCGGCGCGGACCGTCTGCTGTGGTCCGTCACCCTGGACCGGGAGTTGGCGGAGACCGCGCTCGGCAAGATCGAGGCCGAGGTGGGGGAGGTGTACGCGGCGGTCGACCAGGACGGCGTCGACGGGCTCACGCTGATCGAGCCCGGGTACCTGATGCCGCACCCCACCCTGCCCGCGGTGCGGGTCGGGCGGCGCGACGATCTGTGGTCCGAGCCGATCAGCAAGGTGCTGCTGCGCCATCCGGAGCTGTCCGACGACCTGTTGGCGGCGACGGCGCGTTCGGTGGTGGGTTCGCTGGCGACGGTCACCATGTCGGGTCCCGGGACCGTCGAACTTCAGCCATGCGGCATCACCAAGGCGACGGGTCTCGCGCTGGCGGCCCGGCATCTGGGGCTCGGCCCGCGAGAGACCATCGCCTTCGGTGACATGCCCAACGACATCCCGATGTTCGACTGGGCGGCCCACGGTGTCGCGATGGCCAACGCCCACCCCGAACTCAAGGCGGTGGCCGACGAGATCACCCTGTCGAACGAGGACGACGGCATCGCCGTCGTCCTCGAAGGACTCTTCCCGTAGCGGGCCCGGTCAGTACGCCCCGAAGACGTTGTCGATCGAGCCGTAGCGCTGGGCCGCGTAGTTGCAGGCGGCGGTGATGTTCGCGACCGGGTCGTAGGGGTCGTAGGAGGTGCCGGCCACGTGGTACGCCTGGAAGGTCGGGTCGATCACCTGGAGCAGGCCCTTGGACGGGGTGCCGGCGGCCGCGTTGGAGTCCCAGTTGTTGATCGCGTACTGGTTGCCCGAGGACTCCCGCATGATGTTGCGGTAGATGCCGTCGTAGCTGCCGGGGATCCCGTTCTGGGCCATGACCTGGAGGGACGCGCGGATCCAGCCGTCCAGGTTGTTGGCGTACCCGAGCGAGGCGGCGGTGGTGACGGTCGGGGAGGCCGCCGAGGCGCTGGTCGCGCCGATGAGCGGGAGCGCCAGTACGGCGGCTCCGGTGCCGAGGACGGCGAGCTTGCGGGCGACGCGGTGGGCGCGGTGGGCGCGGGTATGACGGTGCTGAGCGGCAGCAGGCATGGCGAGGTTCCTCTCCGGCGCCTGCGAGGTGAGCTGTCGGGTTCGGGCGGGAGCTGCCCGGCCGCGCACCGTAAAGGGCACGCGACTTCACCCCCAGCCGTACCGGCGCGTCCGAGGACGTCCGGCCCGGCGACTTACCTGGGTCCCCCGCTCCTGCCGTACGAAGAATCTCGGTGGAGCCGGACGGCGGCAGGATTCGGCGTCCGTCCGACAGGCCGGGAACGTATGCGAGAGCACATGTCCGAAACAAGTAGCGGATTCACATATCCAGGGGTTTGATCTTCGCTCGCGCGGCATACCGGGATGGGCATTTGCGGTCGCCAAGGCTCAACTGGGCGCCGAGGGAGGGGCATCGAGAAGAGCCTGTGAGGCGCCTGTGGGTCTCGGGCGTGAGTCAACTCACGCCCAGCGCAAGACACCTTAAATCGGGCAATCAACCCAATGGGTCCGCATTAACCCGCCGTTCGCGGAATCCGCTTCTCCCATGTGCGATGAAAGACCACTTCACCGCCATCCGTGCACATCACCTCATTCGAGGCGATGAAGTCCTCTGCGTCACACGTGAGCTCCGAACGGGTCCGCACCGTCGTGTCCCAGGCCAGCTCCGGGCGGTGCAGCCGGATCGACCAGTCCGAGCGGGCGCGGGCCGACAAGGGGTCGGCGGACCGGATCGTGTACGTCTCCAGCGCGTCCTCGGTGAACTCCAGGCCGTCGGGGTACACGCGCGTGCCGCCGTACCGCGGATCGACCTCAAGGCGCCACTCGTCCTTGGCCACGTCCCGGACGACGAGCCGCTCGGGGCGCGGCTCGTCCAGGGTGACCGGGTAGTTCACGCCCAGGGGCTCGGCCTGTTCGGGGCCCTCGAAGCTCACGTCAGAAGCGGCCTCACGCGCGCGTACCGGCAGTTCCAGAAAACTCCCCGCCGGATCCAGCGTGAACCCCGCCGCCGACTCCGCCTGCGGCCAGACCCACGGCCAGTACGCCGACGACACCGCGAGCCGGATGCGATGGCCGGCCGGGAAGGCGTGCCCGATGCCGTTCAGCTCGAACTCGACGTCCTGCGTGGCGCCCGGCTCCCACGGCACCGCGCGATCGCGGCCGTGGCGGGCGGAGAGGTTCAGCACGCCCCGCGTGACCAGGGTCGAGGAGCCGTCGGGGGCGACATCGCAGACCCGGGCGATCACCTGCCCGCGCGACACCTCCGACGTCAGCCGCAGCCGCACCTTCGGCCGTCCCAGCACCCACGCCTCCTCGCCCACCGCGAACTCGAAGCAGGCCGAGCGCGCGTCCTCCTCCCGCTGGTCCGGCGGCAGGTCGGCGTCGTTCCCGAACGGGAGGAAGCGGCCGGCGTCCACACCGGTGTGCAGGGGCGACCGTACGAGCACGGGGGCGCCCTGGAGGGCGTACGTCACTTTCGTGACCTGAGGGGACGGCCAGGCCGGCTCGGCGACCCAGCGGCCGGGGAGGGTGTCGTAGACGGTGGCCGGGGGGTGGGAGTCGCTGACGTAGGCCCGCAGGAGGGACTCGGGAAGGGCGCCCTTGCCCTTCAGCCAGTAGTCCCACCAGCGCAGGGTCTCCTGGAGGAAGCCGATCGCCGGTCCCGGCGGCAGGCCCCGGTCGGGGTACTGGTGGGACCAGGGGCCGATCAGCCCACGGACGCGGTCGGCGGGCAGGTGCTCCACGAGCCGGAGCACCGTGTCGCGGTACGGGTCGTGCCAGCCGCCCACCGCCAGCACGGCGGCCTCGATGGCGCCGTAGTCCTCGCAGACGCTGCCGTGCCGCCAGTAGTCGTCCCGGGTCTGGTGGTCCAGCCAGGTGTGCAGGAGCGGTTCCACGGCCTCCAGGCGCTTCAGCCACAGGTCTCGCCAGGCGTCCCCGGCGTACTGGGGATCGGGCGGCCGGGAGACGAAGGCGAGCATGGTGGCGGCCCAGGCGTGCATGTCCGCCGCGAGAACGGAACCTCCCGTGTAGTGCACGTCGTTGTCATAGCGATCGTCGGTGGAGCAGACCGTGACGATCGCCTTGAGCGGCTCGGGCGCGAGGGCCGCGATCTGGAGGGAGTTGAAGCCGCCCCAGGAGATGCCGAACATGCCGACCTTGCCGTCGCACCAGGGCTGGGCCGCCAGCCAGTTGACCACCTCGACCCCGTCGGCCAGCTCCGTCGCCGAGTACTCGTCCGTCGGCAGCCCCTCGCTGTTGCCGTGCCCGCGGACATCCACCCGGACGGAGGCGTAGCCGTGGCCTGCGTACCAGGGGTGGCGCTGGAAGTCGCGCGGGGCCGTCCAGTCGGTCAGCCGGTAGGGGAGGTATTCGAGGAGCGCCGGTACGGGCTCGTCGGTCAGCGGGCGCCACACGCGCGCGTAGAGCAGAGTGCCGTCCGCGAGCGGGATACGGAGGTCCTCGTGGGTCGTCTCGTAGGGGAAGGACGTACGAATGTGCAGGCTCATCGCGATGACCTCATGGGACGGGGTGCATGGTGCGGCGCAGCCGGGGCGCGGCGGCCGTCACCGCGAGCCCCGCGGCCACCGCGAGGGCGCCGTTGACGCCGAAGCAGGCGGGCTTGGAGACGTCGTCGTAGGAGAAGGCGGCAGGTGCGAGCTTGGTGGTGGCCGACGTGCCGGAGGTCGCCGGCAGGATGTCGCCGAGGCCGAGCGGGAGCGAGGAGCCGACGATCCACCAGGCGGACATCAGGTAGTCGTCGCTCGCGTGACCGCTGGTGGGCAGCACCATCAGCAGGAACGACAGCCCGCCGAGCACCACCCCGATCGCGATCTTGTTGGAGGCGTGTGGCCGGCGACGGCCCATCCGCACCCACAGGGCGGCCACCACCGGCGCGAGCGCGACCTCGAAGGCGCCGAGCGCGGAGGCGTACCAGCTCGGGGGGAATTCGTAGCCGAGGAGGGTGGTCTCGGCGTTCGAGGCGGCCGGCAGCATCATCGTCGAGCAGGCCTGGAAGAGGATGAAGTTGAAGACCGTCGAGGCGAGGAAGAGGACGATGTACGGCCTCGGACGGCCGCGTTCCTCGGCGGTCACGCGCGGGCTCGCGAACATCACCGCGAAGTAGGCCACCGGGGCGATCACCGAGATCGGGGTGAGCAGATCGACGAAACGGTCCATGGTGAGCCGGCCGGCGGCCGCCGGCAGGGTGGCGAGCAGGGTGAATGCCGCCGTGCCCGCCACGGTCAGGCGGATCGCACGGCGCATGGCCTCGGGCGCGAGGGCGAATTCGGCGGCGTGATTGCGCCCGGCCAGATGGCGGCGCCCGGCGACGTACTGGACGAGCCCGAACGTCATGCCGATCGCGGCGGCCGAGAAGCCCCAGGGCCAGCCCCGGTGGTCGCCGAGCCGGCCGGTGATCAGCGGGCCCGCGAAGGCGGCGCCGATATTGATCGCCCTGCAGTAGAGGGCGAAGCCGGCGTCCCGGCGCTCGTCGTCGGTGCGGTAGGGCTTGCCGACCATGGTGGCGGCATTGGGCTTGAGCAGTCCGGTGCCCGCGCTGATCAGCCCGAGGCCCGTCCAGGTCATCGCGGCGGTCGGCACCGCCATGGCGTAGTGGCCGCAGGCGATCAGGATGCCGCCCCACAGCACCGCGCGGTACGAGCCGAGGATGCGGTCGGCGAGCCGGCCGCCCGCGACCGAGACCAGACAGACCAGACAGACCAGACAGACCAGACAGACCAGATAGACCAGGGTGCCGTAGGCGGCGGCGGAGGCTGCCGTTCCGGGCGACATGCCCATGCCCCCGCGGGCCACCGTGTCGGCGAAGTACAGCGCCAGGATGGCCTGCAAGCCGAGGAACGAGAAGCGCTCCCAGACCTCCAGGCCGGAGAGCGTGAGCAGACCTCTGGGCTGACCGAAGAACGCTGTGTCGCCCTTGGGCGGCGGCCCGCTGCCGGACGGGACATTCGACTTCGGCTCGAGACACGCTCCACTACTTCCACGTAAGTCGATAGATATCCGTTCTTATCAGGTGATCAAAAACATAGCCGCCGTGATCCGATACCGCCCGTCGTGGACGGGTGGGCGGCATCGGTGATCGAAACGTGACCGGATACGCTGACTTGAGTGAAGGCAGCGACCTATCGACAAACCGCGTAATCGCCAGTAGACACCAGCAGACAGGAGACCCCTCGTGACCGTCGTCGGGCCGTTCGGGCTGAGCGTGCGGGACCAGGCTCTGGAAGCCGATGTCCAGGCCGGATTGGCGGCTGTCGAGGAGGGACTGCTCGAAGCCACCAAGAGCGAGGTCCCCTTCATCACGGAGGCAGCCCAGCACCTGGTGCGCGCGGGCGGGAAGCGGTTCAGGCCGCTGCTCGTGATGCTCACCGCGCAGTTCGGGGACCCGTACGCGCCGGGGGTCGTGCCGTCGGCCGTGGTGGTCGAGTTGACCCATCTGGCCACGCTGTACCACGACGACGTGATGGACGAGGCCGAGGTCCGGCGCGGGGTGCCGAGCGCGAACACCCGCTGGGGGAACTCGGTTGCGGTCCTCACGGGTGACTTCCTCTTCGCCCGCGCCTCGCACATCCTCGCCGACCTCGGTCCCGAGGCCGTCCGGGTGCAGGCCGAGGCGTTCGAGCGGCTCGTCACCGGACAGATCCTGGAGACGGCGGGGCCGCAGGACGGGCGCGACCCGGTCGAGCACTACCTCGATGTGCTGGCCGGCAAGACGGGGTCGCTGGTGGCGGTGTCCTGCCGCTTCGGAGCGATGATGTCGGGCGCCGACGAGACGGTCGTGGACGTGCTCACGCAGTACGGCGAGCGGCTCGGGGTCGCCTTCCAGCTCGCGGACGACGTACTGGACATCGCGTCCGACTCGCAGGAGTCCGGGAAGACCCCGGGTACGGATCTGCGCGAGGGGATCGCGACGCTGCCGGTGCTGCGGCTGCGCGAGCGGGCCGAGCGGCTGGGTCTCGCCGAGGACATCGCGCTGTGCGAACTGCTGGACTCCGACCTGAGCGACGATGCGCGGCACGCGGAGGCGCTGGCCGCGCTGCGGGTGCATCCGGCGCTGGAGCAGGCTCGGCGGGACACCGTGCGGTACGCGCAGGATGCGCGGGCGTCTTTGGCTCCGTTGCCCGAGTGTGATGCCAAGGCTTCGCTCATGGAGCTGTGTGACGCGGTGGTGCACCGGGCGGGTTAGGGGGTTCGGCTGAGCGTCGGGTGCCGTCTGCGGGTGGCGTCGTGGCTGGTCGCGCCCACGCGGCGGAGCCGCAAATCGATACAGTCCCGTGCCCCTGAGAACCGTGCTGTGACCCACGTCACCTTGCTGGGGTGAGTTCAGGGTCAGATCCACCCCGTATCCACGCCCAGAAGCCTACGCAGGGGGCGTCGGCTGACATACGGGGAGAAAACTTCATGCGTACGAGCCTGATCGTCGCCGCCGTCGCCGTGGCTGCCGCCGTCGTGCCCACCTCGGCGTCCGCCCATGACGGTGGAGTCATCCTCGCCACCAGTCTCCGCGGCGCCAACGAGGTGTCCGTCGGTGACCAGGACGGTGTCGCACTCCAGTTCGTCAAGGTTCACGGCGACCAGGTCTCCGTCGCCGTCAAATGGCGCGGTGCCGACAAGCCCACCGCCCTCCACATCCACCAGGGCGCGAAGGGCACCAACGGCGGCGTCAAGGTCGACTTCACCGAGCTGCTGGCCAAGAGCAAGGGCAAGACCGTCACCGGCACCGTCAAGGTCACCGACCCGGCCCTCCTCAACTCCCTGAAGTCCGACCCCGGTTCCTTCTACGTCAACCTGCACACCGCCGAGTTCCCCGACGGCGCCGTCCGCGGCCGGCTCCACAAGGTGACCACCGACTTCGACTTCCGCGACGCGCTCGACAACTTCCAGGCGTCCGTCATCAAGGGCAAGCAGATCTACGAGTGCAAGCCGGCCGAGGGCGGCGGCCACGCCCTCGCCCAGCGGGACGTCAGCGCGGTGCTCGCCGGTCCGATCGCGCACTCCTTCGTCGAGCCCAACTCCGGTACCCCGCAGTGGATCGCGCCCGACCGCAGCGCGGTCACCGGCTCGGTCCTCAGCAGGACGCCCAACGGGGACGGGAACATCGCCGAGCTGGACCTGAAGGCCACTCAGTCCGGCAAGCCCCGCGGGCTGCTCGCGGGCACGGCGGAGATCCTCCGGCTGAACACGGTGGGCGGTGTCGCCCCGGCCGGTTCCTGCACTCCGGGCACCATCGTCGGCGTGCCCTACCAGGCGGACTACGTGTTCATCCAGGGCTGATCGAGAAGCACCGGAGCGGCTGATCGAGGAGCACCGGAGCGGCTGACCGAGGAGCACCGGAGCGGCTGACCGAGGAGCACCGGAGCGGCTGACCGAGGAGCACCGGAGCGGCTGACCGAGAAGCACGGCGGCGTCTTCCCCACCCAACCCCTACGGGTCGGGGGAGGCGCCGCCCTCTTGTGTCATACCGCAGGTGTACACGGAGTTGAGCCCGGGGTCTGACGCTTCGCGGCGGCCGATTTGGTCAGATGGTGACAACGGAAAACACCACTCCTCACCGATTCGGGTGAGAATGGCGGCTACGGGCTGGACGCACGGGAGTTGGCAGGCCGCCGCCGACGACGGAGGTAAGGCACACATGGCACCGTACGAATCCGACGACAGCACGACCTCGGACGAGATCGACGACCTGCGCGCGGGGCGGCGCAAGGCCGCGCGGTACGCCGTTCCGGTCGCGGTGGTGGGCGTGGCGGCGGCGACCATCGGTCTCGTCCCCGCCCTCGCCGACTCCGGCGACCCCGACCTGCCGGAGATCAGCGCACAGCAGCTCATCGAGAAGATCGCCGAGTCCGACGTACAGCAGCTGTCCGGGACGGTGAAGATCAGCACCGATCTGGGGCTGCCCGACCTCGGCGGTCTGGAGAGCTCGCTGGCGTCCGGCGCGATGGAGTCCGGGGACGGTTCGTCCGCTGACCCCTCGGCCAAGCTCACCGAGCTGGTGACCGGCACGAACACCCTGCGGGTCGCCGCCGACGGCCCGGACCGGCAGAAGCTCTCGCTGCTGGAGAACGCCGCCGAGTACAGCCTCATCCACAACGGCAAGGACATCTGGGGTTACGACAGCGCCTCCAACGAGGTCTTCCACGGCACCGCCGCCGAGAGCGCCGAAAAGGAGAAGGAGGTCCCGGCCACGCCCAAGGACCTCACCGAGGAAGCCCTGAAGTCGGTCGACGACACCACGTCCGTCACCGTCGACGGCACCGCGCAGGTCGCGGGCCGGGACGCATACCGGCTGCTCATCAAGCCCAAGCAGTCCGGCACCACGGTCGGCTCCATCACGGTCGCCGTGGACGCCAAGACCGGGATGCCGCTGAAGTTCACGCTGACCCCGTCGAGCGGCGGCGCCGCCGTCGTGGACGCGGGCTTCACGAAGATCAGCTTCGCCAAGCCGGCCGCGTCGACCTTCGACTTCACCCCGCCCAAGGGCGCGAAGGTCACCGAGGAGGGCGAGGTCGAGGCTCCGGCCGAGGAGTACTCCAAGGCACCCAAGGCACCCAAGGCACCCGAGGCACCCAAGGCACCCAAGGCACCCAAGGCAACCAAGGCACCCAAGGCACCCAAGGCACCCGAGGAAGGCGCCCCCGAGGTCATCGGCGAGGGCTGGAACTCCATCGCCGTCCTCGACACCGGCGGCGAGGGCATGCCCTCCGGCTCCGAGGTCGGCGGCGCCCTCGGCGGGTTCATGGACTCCCTCGGCGACAAGGTGAAGGGCGAGTTCGGCGAGGGCACGGTCTACAAGACCCGCCTGGTCAACGCCCTGATGACGGACGACGGCAAGGTCTACGTCGGTGCGGTCACCAAGGACGCGCTGGTGAAGGCCGCGAACGCGGGGTAGTGAGGCACCCATGACTGACACGTCCGCCGCGGAGCCGGAACCGGAGCAGGGTGACAGCGTGATCGTCACCCGCGCGCTCACCAAGCGCTACCGCGGCGGACAACTCGCCGTGGACGGTCTCGACCTGACCGTCCCGGCGGGCAGCGTCTTCGGCTTCCTCGGCCCCAACGGCTCCGGCAAGACCACCACCATCCGGATGCTGATGGGCCTGATCGAACCCACCTCCGGCACGGCCCGGGTCCTCGGCCGCCCCATGCCCCGCGCCACCCGTACCGTCCTCCCGCACGTAGGCGCCCTCATCGAGGGCCCCGCCCTGTACGGCTTCCTCTCCGGCCGCGACAACCTCCTGCGCTACGACGCCGCAGACCCGGCCGCCGACCCGCGCACCCGGCGTGAGCGCGTCGCAGCGGCGCTGGACCGGGTGGGCCTGACGGCCGCCGCGGGCAAGAAGGCCCGGGCGTACTCGCTCGGCATGAAGCAGCGGCTCGGCCTCGCGGCCGCGCTGCTCCAGCCGCGCCGCCTCCTGGTGCTGGACGAGCCGACCAACGGTCTCGACCCGCAGGGCATGCGCGAGATCCGCTCGCTGATACGCGAACTGGCCTCCGACGGCACGACCGTCTTCCTCTCCTCGCACCTCCTCGACGAGATCGAGCAGGTGTGCACCCACGCGGCCGTGATGGCCCAGGGCCGGCTCATCACGCAGGGCGCGGTCGACGACCTCGCGGCCGGAATGCGCGGCCGGCTGGTGGTCACCACGCCCGACACCGCGGACGCCGCCCGGGTGCTGAAGGAACAGGGCGCGGGTGATGTCGTAGTCGCGGAGGATCAGGTGACGGCCGAGCCGCCCGATCGCGATCTCGCGGAACTCAACGCCGCTCTGGTGACCGCGGGCGTCCGCGTCCGCGGCTTCGGCGTCGAACGGGCCTCCCTTGAGGACGCGTTCGTGGCACTGACGGGAGAGGGCTTCGATGTCGCAGGCTGAACTCACCCGCCCGGCGAGCGTGCTGTGGGCCTTCGGGCTGCTGCGCAACGAGTTGCGTACGACGCTCCGCCGCTGGCGCACCCTCGCCCTGCTCGGTGTACTGGCCGCCGTGCCGGTCCTGGTCGGGGTCGCCGTCAAGATCGAGACCGGCGACGGCGGTTCGGCCGGCGGCGGGGGTGGCGAGGGACCCGCGTTCATCTCGCAGATCACCAACAACGGTCTGTTCCTGGTGTTCACCGCGCTCGCCGCGACGCTGCCGTTCTTCCTGCCGATGGCCATCGGCGTCGTCGCCGGCGACGCCATCGCGGGCGAGGCGAACGCCGGCACCCTGCGCTATCTCCTGGTCGCCCCGGCCGGCCGCACCCGGCTGCTGCTCACCAAGTACGCGACCACGATGGCCTTCTGTCTGCTGGCCACGCTGGTGGTCGCGGTCTCGGCGCTCACGGTCGGCGCGCTGCTCTTCCCCCTGGGGGACCTGACGACGATCTCCGGCACACAGATCAGCTTCACCGAGGGCCTCGGCCGCGCGCTGCTGATCGCACTGATCGTCGCCGCGTCCCTGACCGGGGTCGCGGCGCTCGGCCTGTTCGTCTCCACCCTGACCAACAGCGGCATCGCGGCGATGGCCACGACCGTCGGCCTGCTGATCACGATCCAGATCCTCGACCAGATCCCCCAGCTGGACGCCCTCCAGCCGTACTTCTTCTCCCACTACTGGCTGTCCTTCGCCGACCTGATGCGCGACCCGATCTACTGGGACGACCTGGTGAAGAACCTGGGCCTCCAGGCCCTGTACGCCGGGGTGTTCGGCTCGGCGGCCTGGGCGCGGTTCACGGCGAAGGACATCACGGCCTAGTGCCGCGACAGGCAACGTTCGCCCCGTCGCGACGCCCGGCACGCACTCTCGCCGCCGGCCGAAAGCCCAAGTACATCCAGTACGAGGGCTTCCGGCCGGCACGTCGAGAGCACGCACCGGACGCCGCTCCTTGACGGGCAAACGTGCCTGCCGCGGCACTAGCTTTCGTGGGGGAACCGCGCGAGCGGAGTCTCCCCCTGGAAGAACGTCTTCGCGCGGGTCAGCGCCTCGGCGTCATTGAGTACGTCACCGGGCTTGCTGCCGTTGCCGAGCAGCACCCCTCCGAAGTGCATCCCCATGTACGCGGCCGAGTTGTTGAGCGTGCCGATCAGCGGGTCGGCGGCCACCGGCTCGTGCTCCGCGAGCACGGTGACGCCCCAGAGGGTGCGTCCGGCCATCGTCGGCTTGAAGTCGAGGCCGGGGGTGCGCAGCCAGCCCGCCCAGTAGTCGAGGTAGCGCTTGGCGTGGGCGGACACCGAGTACCAGTACAGCGGCGAGGCGATCACGATGTCCGTCGCCGCGAGGGTGGCGTCGAGCAGCAGCGCTTCGGGGCCCTGCGTCGGGCGGACGCGGTCGCTGTCGTGGCGCAGGTCCACGAAGTCCGGCAGCGGATGGGCGGCGAGATCGATCCACTGCTGCTCGACGTCCTCGGGAAGCTGTTCTGCGGCGCGGCGGGCGAGCGTCTCGGTGTTGCCGTCGTCGCGGCTGCTGCCCAGGACGAACAGGAAACGGCGGGTCATGGGTCCCCCAGGATGCGAATGGTCGGCGTATGCGAACAAACTGCATCTGCATTATATGCGTACGCAAGAAACTGTCGAGGGGGATTATCCGGAGTCCGCCCGTTACCGTTGCCCGATCCCTGTGAGGTGGGCCAGTGCCTCGGTCTCCCGTGGAGGGCGCCCGTCGGTCTCGCCGAGCCGCCAGGCCTGGACCCAGGGCACCCGGTACACGTCGATGACCTCCTCGATCGCCTTCACGCGCTGGGCGAGCGGACGCGGCAGCCGGCCCGGCGCGTCGGCGACGAGCACGACCGCGTCCAGGTCGAGGCCGGGCGGCACCCGTCCGTATCGGAAGGCCTCCAGCGCCCGCAGTACGGCGTCCAAGCCGGCGGCGTGCGTACGGCCGACGAGCAGGACGGACTGCGGATCACCGGGCCCCGGCCAGTCGCGCCCGCAGTCGTGGCCGCCGTAGACGGAGGCCAGGGTGGTGACGCCGGCGCCGCCATGGGTGGCGACCCAGGAGTAGCGCCGGCGGGTGACACCGGCAGGCGGTACGGGCGGCCGTGTTTCTTCCGGTACGGCCACCGGCCCGCGGATCCAGATCTCCGGTCCCTGCTGCACGTCAGTCCGCATGCCCGCGTTCCTCCCTTGTCACGCCAATGATCTTCAGGGCGGCCGGGGGGGATCCGTAGGACGGGGTGTGAGTTCCTGGAACGAGGCTGTGACGCCCCGGTGACGTGTGCACCGGGGACCTGCGGAGAGACTCGACGGTAGGTGCTGCCAGGGAGTGAGGAACCGATGTCTCGACTCAGCCGCGCGAAGAAGCGGGAACAGGGGGAGGAGCGGACTGTGGATCCGGCGGCTTCTACGGCGGCGCCGATCGAGGTCCGTGTTCCGGGGACGGGCGCGGAAGGCGCGGTCGGCGCGTCGGTCGGCGGGGTCCCGGTCACGGCCGCGCCGGGCGAGGAGATCCAGCAGACCGTCCTGAACCACCTCCACCGCATCGCCCTTGCCACCGGACACGCCGTCCGGGCGACGATCCAGGACGACCGGATCGGGTACGCGGTGCCGCTCCAGGTGAACCTGGACGGGTCGAGCGCGCTGACGGGGGACCCGGTCGAGACGGCGCCGCGAGCGGAGACCGCCGTACCGCTTCCGGAGGAGCCGCCGCGGCCCGCGCGGGACAGGCCGACCCATCTGCTCCGTCCGGTCGCTGACGCCGCCCCGACGTTCCCGCTGCGCGCCGTACAGGACGCCGTCCCCGGCACGGTCGCTCCGCCGGAGGGGGAGTTCGGCCCGCCGCCTGTGATGGACGCGCCGGTGCAGGACGCACCAGCGACGGGCGCACCCGCGCACCCCTCCCCAAAGCCCACCCCGGACCGAGCCTTCGACCCGGCCCTGGACCCCGCCCTCGACCTCACCCCCAAACCCCCGACCCCGCCCCGAGGCTTCGACGCCGTCGCCGAAGCCGTGCTCGGCGACGAGCCCCCCACCGCCGGTCTCCTCGCGGAACCGGTGACCAGGATCAACGAGGCCGTAAGGGCCGGCCGGACGCAGGAGGCGGCCGAGCTCGCGCAGCGGACCGTCGCGCAGGCCTCGCAGTCACTGGGCCGCGAGCACCCCGAGGTGCTCCAGCTCGGCGAACTCACCGCGTACATCGCCTACTTGGCGGGCGACCCGGCCCACGCCTTCGCCCTCTCCCTCGACCTCGCCCGGATACACCACCGCGCCCAGGACGCCGAGGCCGCCTACGGCAACGTCCTGAGCGCGGCGACCGCCTGGCGTGCCGTACGCGACCCCGAGCAGGGCCTGCGCCTCGGCCACGACCTGATCGCCCTGTGGGCCGTCCTCACCGCGGAGGACGGCCCGGCCGCCGAGGACGCCGAGAAGCTGGAGTCGGCCCGGGCCCGCATGGGCCGGCTCACCGAGCGCGTCCGTCAGCGGTCTTAGGGGGACAGCGGTCTCAGGAGGACAGCAGTCCTAGGTCCTGTCTGGAGTTCGGTAGATCGCCTGCGCGCGAGGACTCGGTCTTGATAGGCCGTCAGGCATGGCGCGAGGCGATCTCACCGATGAGCAGTGGGCCCTGATCGAGCCCCATCTCCCGATTGCCGCAGTTGGGCCCATACCTGACCTGTGGAAACACTTCAACGCGGTGATGTGGAGGTTCCGGACCGGTAGCCCCTGGCGTGACCTGCCGACCGAGTCCGGGCCCTGGCAGAGCGCGTACGACCGCTTCCGGATCTGGGCGACGCGGGGTGTTTTCCAGGACCTGATGCACACAGTGATCGCCGAGGCCGCCGCCCGTGGCCAGGCCGACTTGGGCCTGGTCAGCGTGGACTCTGCGACCGCCCGGGCCCACCATCACGCCGCCGGGATGGCCCTGGACCCCGAGCAGTTGGCAGCCTTGGAGATGGCCGTCGAGGCCGAAAAGGGGGCGAGGGCAAGGAGCAAGCCACCTGGGGTGCGATGCGCGGGCTCATGCGCCTCGCACCACAGACGGGCCTGCGGCTGTTACTGCGCGATCTGTCCACGCTGCCGGTCCGGGACGTCATTGCTGCCCTGCAGGCCCAGGACCGCGCGACGTTGGTTGCGCTGCTCTCCCAGATGCGGTCCGGAAGAGGGTTCCTCAACGACCTCCAGCCCACCCCTGACGTCACCACCGAAGTTGGCCAGCCCACCCTGGTGATCGCCACCCGCAAGGACGGCGCCGTGCCGTTCTCCCACGCCCAGTCCCTTGCCGCAGCCATCGCCCACGCCGAACTCGTCGAGAGCCAGGCCGACAGCCACTTCATCTGGTTCGGACACGACTGGCCCGCCATCGCCGAGACCATCCGCGCCTTCCTCACCACCGACCCGCTTCCGCCACTGCAGTCGGTGCCTCAGACTTGAACCCTTTCTGAAGATCACGATCTACTGGCCCCGTACCAAAGCGAACAAGAACAACGCGACCAAGTGACTGGCCGCTTGGCCACCGTGGCGGTTATTGGTCAGAAACTCAGATGGTTCTCTTCGAAGGTGTAGCGGCGGGGGCGCCGAAGTAACTGCGGATCCAGGGTGCCCTGAGCTGCGGATGCTGGGTTGCGCTGATGCGAAGGTGCCGCACTCTGCTCCCAGTAGTCCGCGGTTGTACGAGGCGCTGCTCGACGCAGCGGTGGGGCGGCTGGTCGCTCACGTAGGGCGGTTCCGCCCTGAGATCGTGGTCATCGATGACGCGTTCGGCGGCCTGACGGGCGGTGTGACAGGTAGGGCACTCTCCGTCCGTGTCCGGGCCGCGGCAGTTTCTGATGAAGATGCACGAACAGGGAGATGGGCTCCTGGTCAGGGCGGTGATCATCCGCATAGGCAAAGGGTTTGTAAACGCGCGCCGGAGAGTGTCAGGGTTCGTAACCGATCACCGTCACCTCCGTGACCTGGAGGTGCAGCACCAACTACAGGGGAATTAATGCGCACTACTGTCATGCGCCGTATATCTTTGGCTGGCATCGCTGCTGTCACCAGCACGGCCCTGCTCGCCACCGCGGCTCCCGCCGCCATGGCCGCCGACAGCTCCCGCACCGAGACCGTCCGCCTCGCCGCCGCGAGCGAATCGACGGCGCCGGCTCTCACCGCGGAGCAGCGGAAGTTCATCGAGGACGAGATGGGCTCAGAGGCCCTCGCTGAGATCTCGAAGGCCATGAGTCAGGAAGCCGCCGGCGGGACCGGGCGTCAGACCCGGGCCTTCCCCATCGCGGCAGTCGCCATCGGGGCCGCGGCGTGGTGCGCCAGGGGGGCTCTGGCCAGCATTCCCACGTCGGTGCTCAGCGACATCGCGGCCGGCAAGGCCTCCAGCAAGAAGACGTACGTGCGGAACGCCATCATCGGCTGCCTCGGGGGCGAGATCGGTGGTTGGGCCTGGAAGGTTCTGCCGGGCTGGGTGAAGAACAAGGCCGTCAACCTGGTCATCGCCTTCATCATCAAGTACGTCCGCTAGGGTCGCCCGGCACGACGAGACCTCGAGGTACCCATGGCCTATATGTTCATTTTCGGCTGCTTCTGCGTGCTGGGTGTCGTCAGCATGCTGGCGGCACGTGTCGGATACCGGGGCGAGGTCTGCAACAAGTCCATCGGATACGACGTCCCGGCGGAGGTGAAGTCCGATCCCGCGCTCCGGAAGCGGGCCAATCAGTTGGTGGCTTTCTGGTGCACCGGCGCCGCGGTGCTCAGCGTGGCACCGCTCGTGCCGATCGGCAGCGTCATCCTGAGCGGCGGCGGTAAGTCGGTCTCCACCTGGGGGCTGGTTGTCTTCGCGCTCTACGGTATGGCTGTGGTGATCGTGGGGGCCTACCCGTTCGAGAAGATCAAGCATCTCGGCGGCGACTGAACAGCAGCGCCAACGCCGTGACCAGCCCTCGGGGACGCACACAATCCGTCCCCGAGGGTTTCGTCGCGTTCATGCCTCCGTCATGCCTTCCATTACTGATCCGAAACAGTATGTGTTCTGGGTCGTTGGTCCCTGCGTGAGTGAACTGGTGGGGGATGCAGGGCAGTTGTCGCCCGTCGGCACAGGAGGCCATTCGGCTGCGGGCGGTAGCGGCGTTGGTGGCGGGACGGGCTTGCGAGGAAGTCGCGGACGTGTTCCAGGTCTCGCTCAAGGCGGTGGACAACTGGTGGGCGAAGTGGCTGGCAGGAGGGCGTGAGTCGCTCGTGGCTCAGCCGCGTGGACGGCGTCCGGGCGAGCATCAGGGATGGCGTCCCGCCGGGTGGTGTAGCCGATCAACGGACCGGAACTCGCAGGTCACGCCGGGTACTTCGACCGGCTGAGGCACTCCCCGCGCCTGACCGGGCCACTTCGCGTGCCGCGCCAACGGAGAGATCATCGCGAGCCAGGTACCGGAAGGCGAAGCGCATGATCGCTTACACCACCTCGCGGGACGCGACCGCATCAGGTTCTCGATGCGGTCGAGCAGCAGGCGGTCCGGCAGGCCGTGCTGGATCACCGCCTAGGTCCTGTCTGGAGTTCGGTAGATCGCCTGCGCGCGAGGACTCGGTCTTGATAGGCCGTCAGGCATGGCGCGAGGCGATCTCACCGATGAGCAGTGGGCCCTGATCGAGCCCCATCTCCCGATTGCCGCAGTTGGGCCCATACCTGACCTGTGGAAACACTTCAACGCGGTGATGTGGAGGTTCCGGACCGGTAGCCCCTGGCGTGACCTGCCGACCGAGTCCGGGCCCTGGCAGAGCGCGTACGACCGCTTCCGGATCTGGGCGACGCGGGGTGTTTTCCAGGACCTGATGCACACAGTGATCGCCGAGGCCGCCGCCCGTGGCCAGGCCGACTTGGGCCTGGTCAGCGTGGACTCTGCGACCGCCCGGGCCCACCATCACGCCGCCGGGATGGCCCTGGACCCCGAGCAGTTGGCAGCATTGGAGATGGCCGTCGAGGCCGAAAAGGGGGCGAGGGCAAGGAGCAAAGAACGCAGGACGGACAGGCCGAGGATGAGGCGCGCGTCGAGCGGCGACGGGTCCGCCGACGACACCGGGCCCGCTTGAAAGCCGCCGGGCTGGGGCGTTCCCGGGGCGGATTGACGAGCAAGATCCATGTGGCGGCTGACCGATGCTGTCGCCCGCTTGCGTTCGTCCTCACGCCCGGGCAGGCCGGCGACAGTCCGCAGTTCGCCCCGGTTCTGGAACGGGTGAAGGTGCGCGGCCCGATCGGGCGCCCGCGGACCCGGCCGGATGCGGTGGCCGCGGACAAGGCGTACTCGTCCCGACGCAACCGCCGCTACCTGCGATGACGCGGTATCCGAGCCGTGATCCCGGAGAAGATCGACCAGGCCGCGAACCGCAAGAAGCGTGGCAGCTCCGGCGGTCGGCCAGTCTCACACGACGCGACACTCTACAAAGAGCGCAACACCGTGGAACGGTGCATCAACCGGCTGCGGAACTGGCGCGGTATCGCTACCCGGTACGACAAGACCCCGGAGAGCTACGAGGCCGGACTGCACCTGTGTGGTGCGATGCTCTGGCTCCGCAGCATCGCACCACATGATCCGAACTCCAGACAGGACCTAGTCTAGGAGGACAGGTCCCACACCGCGTATGCGAGCGCGTCACTGTTCCGGTTCAGCGCCGTGTCGTTGATGCTGGACGTGGTGTCGCAGGACGAGTGGTAGCAGCGGTCGAAGGCCTGCCCCGCCGTGCCGCCCCACTTGGCCGCCTGTGCCGAGGTCTTGGCACGGCTGGCGCCGGTGAAGAGCCCGCCGACCGGTACGCCCGCGCTCTTGAAGGGCGCGTGGTCGGAACGCCCGTCGCCCTCGGTCTCGATCTCCGTCGGGACACCGATGCCCGTGAAGTAGTCCTTGAAGGTCTTCTCGATCGCCGGATCGTCGTCGTAGACGAAGTAGCCGGGGTTCGGCGAGCCGATCATGTCGAAGTTCAGATAGCCGCTGATCTTCGCGCGGTTCACCGACGACAGGTTGTTGACGTAGTAGCGGGAGCCGACGAGCCCCAGCTCCTCCGCGCCCCACCAGGCGAACCGCAGATGCTTGGTGGGCTGGAGGTTCGCGCGGGACACGGCGAGCGCGGTCTCCAGGACGGCGGCCGAGCCGGAGCCGTTGTCGTTGATGCCGGCACCGGAGCTCACGCCGTCGAGGTGCGAGCCGGCCATCAGGACCTGGTTGGGGTCGCCGCCGGGCCAGTCCGCGATCAGGTTGTAGCCGGTGCGGCCGGAGGCGGTGAACTGCTGGACGGTGGTGGTGAATCCGGCGGCGTCGAGCTTGGCCTTCACGAAGTCGAGGGAGGCCTTGTGACCGGCGCGGCCGTGCGCGCGGTTGCCGCCGTTGGCGGTGGCGATGGACTGCAGCTGGGTCAGATGGGCCTTGACGTTGGCCACGGGGATGTCGGGCGCGGCGGCCACCGCGGACTGCGAGGCGGGGGCCGCCCCGGCTATGGATCCGCCGAGCAGGAGAGTGACGGACGCGACGACGGCGGTGGCCGTGAGGCGCCCTGGAACCGAGAGCTTCATGTGGGGGGCTCCGAATTCCTTGGGAATCACAGGGATTCCACAGCGAATGAGGTGCCCAGATGGTGAAGCTGGGACTAACTCTCCGTCAAGAGCGGTATCAGGACAGCGATGTTCGTTTACCGGGCGGCCACCCCACACTCACTGCACGCAGAACTCGTTCCCCTCCGGATCCGTCATCACGACCCACTGCCCGGACGGCTCCTTCACCTCCCGCTGCACACTCGCGCCGAGCCCTCTCAGCCGCTCGACCTCGGCCTCCCGCTGCCCCTCGGTCGCGTGCAGATCGAGATGGAGCCGGTTCTTGACGGTCTTGTCCTCCGGCACCCGCTGGAACAGCAGCCGCCGCCCGAGCCCGGTCCCGCTTTCCTGGTCGTACGGGTCCTCGGGGTGCCGTACGGCCACCAGGTCCCGGAAGGCGAGGCGGGCGTGGAACTCGACGGCGGCCTCGCGCGGCAGCGCGCCGAGCTCCAGCAGCCGCTCGATGAGGGCGTTGTTGTCCTCGACCTCGTAGTGCAGCGCGGCGGCCCAGAAGTCCGCCTGCGACTGCGGGTTGGCGCAGTCGATGACGAGCTTCCAGTGCAGCGGCGCGGGTGCTGATGCGGATTCAGATGGCTGCGTCATGAGGTCACTTATAGCGGCTGCCACTGACAAAAGCCGCTGACCTCGACCAACGCGCCTAAGCCGGCTCCGACTCCCGCTTGTCGTACGCCTTCCGCGCCTGGGCGATCTCCTGCTGGTGCTGCTCGGTCCACGAATCATGGAGTGTGGTCATGGGCACCCGCGCCTGGGCGCTGCTCTTCGTCCTCTGTGGAACGATCTTCCTGGAGGGCATCGACGTGGCCATGATGGCCGTCGCGATCCCGTCGATCAGAGCCGATCTGGGGCTGACCACCGGCACCGCGGCCTGGGTCATGAGCGCCTACGTCCTCGGATACGCCGGGTTCACCCTGCTCGGCGGCCGGGCCGCCGACCTGCTGGGCCGGCGCCGGATGTTCCTGCTCTGGCTCACCGTCTTCCTGGGCTTCTCCGGCCTCGGCGGTTTCGCCACCGAGGGCTGGATGCTGGTCCTCGCCCGCTTCGTCACCGGCGTCTCGGCCGCCTTCATGACCCCGGCCGCGCTCTCCCTGATCACCACGGAGTACGAGGAGGGCCCGCGCCGCGACAAGGCCCTGCTGATCTTCGCCGGTACGGCCGCCGGCGGCTTCTCCTTCGGCCTGGTGGCCGGTGGACTGCTCACCCGGCTCGGCTGGCGCTGGGTCTTCTTCGCGCCGGTCCTGCTGACCGCCGCGCTGCTGCTCGCGGCCGTGCGCCCGGTGCCCCGGCAGGACGGTCCCTGCGAGCGCGGACGGGGCGCGGCGACGGACGGGGTCGCCGAGGAGGAGCAGGGGCTGGCGAGCGGGCTGCTGCACACGGCGACCCAGTTCGGCTCCGCGATCGGCATCTCGGCGGTGACGGCCGTCTACGGCCTGGCGTCCACCGGATCGGGACCCGAGGACACACTGTCCGCGTTCCGTACGGCGCTGGTGGTGCCGGTCGTGATGGTGGCGCTGGGCCTGCTGGTCTCGGCCCTCAGCGCACGGGCGGAGCGGCGCGCGGAGCGCCAGGCGTCGGCGGTCAGCAGCGTCAGGGCCAGCCAGACCAGCGCGAACCCTGCCCAGCGCTCGGCGGGCATCGCCTCGCGGAAGTAGAGGATGCCGAGCAGGAACTGGAAGACGGGCGCCAGGTACTGCAGCAGCCCCAGCGTGGACAGCGGCACGCGGATGGCCGCCGCCCCGAAGCAGACCAGCGGCAGGGCGGTGACGAGGCCGGTGGTGGCGAGGAGGACCGCGTGCCCGGGGCCCTCGGTGGCGAAGGTGGAGCCGCCGTCGGCCGTCAGCCACAGCAGATAGGCCAGCGCGGGCAGGAACTGGATGGCGGTCTCGGCGGCCAGCGATTCGAGGCCGCCGAGGCCCACCTTCTTCTTCACCAGACCGTAGGTGGCGAAGGAGAAGGCGAGGACGAGCGAGAGCCACGGCGGCCGTCCGTAGCCGATCGTGAGGACCAGGACGGCGGCGAAGCCGACACCCACCGCCGCCCACTGCACGGGCCGCAGCCGCTCCTTCAGGAGCAGCACGCCCATCGCGATGGTGACCAGCGGGTTGATGAAGTAGCCCAGCGAGGCCTCGACCACCCGGTCGTTGTTCACGGCCCAGATGTAGGCGCCCCAGTTGACGGCGATGACGGCCGAGGCGACCGCGATGAGCGCGAGTCGGCGCGGTTGGCGCAGCAGCTCACCGGCCCACTTCCAGCGCCGTACGACCAGCAGGGCCACGGCGACCGCGACGAGGGACCACACCATGCGGTGGGCCAGCACCTCAAAGGGCTCGGCGGGCTTCAGCAGCGGGAAGAACAGGGGGAACAGCCCCCACATCCCGTAAGCCGCGAAGCCGTTCAGCAAACCTATGTGCCGCTCGCCCTTCGGCTTCCCGCTCACGGGCCCTCCTTCTGGTCGTACTCGCCTGGAAGAAGGTAGCGCCGATCACCCCGGCCTGTCATGCCCGTATCGCCATACGGTCATGACAGGCCCGGGACGGCCGTCAGCCCTTGATCGCGGCGGCGATGGCCTCGGAGAACGGCGTGGTCGGACGGCCCGCGAGACGGGACAGGTCGCCGGAGGAGACCACCAGCTCGCCCTTGGCTATGGAGGCGTCGACGCCGACGAGGATGTCGGCGAACGGCGCCGGCATCCCGGTGCCGCCGAGGATGCCCTTCATGGCCTCCGCGGAGACGGCGTTGTAGGCGATCTCCCTGCCGGTCTGCCGGCTGAGCTCGGCCGCGTACTCGGCGAAGCTCCACGCCTCGTCGCCGCCCAGCTCGTACGTCTTGTTCTCGTGCCCCTCACCGGTCAGTACGGCGACGGCGGCCGCGGCGTAGTCGGCGCGCGAGGCGGAGGAGACCCGGCCCTCACCTGCGGCGGCCACGACGGCGCTGTGCTCCAGGGTGGGGGCGAGGTTCTCGGTGTAGTTCTCGTGGTACCAGCCGTTGCGCAGCAGAACGTAGGGCACACCGGAGCCGGTGAGCGCCTCCTCGGTGCCGCGGTGGTCGTCGGCGAGCGCGGCGGTCAGGCCCCCGGGGGCGCTGGTGTAGGCGAGCAGGGCGACACCGGCGGTTTTCGCGGCCTCGATGACGACCTTGTGCTGGCCGACGCGGCCCTTGTCGAACTCGTTGCCGGAGACCAGCAGCACCTTGTCGCCGGCCGCGAACAGGCCGTCGAAGGTCTCGGGCGCGTTGTAGTCGGCGACCGCGATCCTGACGCCCTTGGCCGCGAAGTCCGCCACCTTCTCCGGGGTGCGGACGACGGCGGTGATCCGGTCGGCGGGAACCTTCTCCAGCAGCTGCTCCACGACGTGGCGGCCGAGACTTCCGGTGGCTCCGGTGACGACGATGCTCATGATTCTGCAACTCCTTGTGGGGTGGTCAGGCACTAACCCTAGGAGATGTACTAACTATTCGTAAGTACCCACTTTGAAGTAAGGTACTTGCATGGCAGTAAGTGTGGAGAGTCCGGCGACCGAGAAGGAATGGCAGCCCGACGGCGAGACGATGTGCCCGTACCGCCTGGTGCTGGAGCATGTGACGAGCCGCTGGGGCGTGCTGGTCCTGATCCATCTTCTGGAGCGCCCCCACCGCTTCAGCGAACTGCGCCGCGCGATCAGCGGCGTCCGTCCGGTCAGCGAGAAGATGCTGACCCAGACCCTCCAGACCCTGGAACGCGACGGCATGCTCCACCGCGACGCCAAGCCGGTGATCCCCCCGCGCGTCGACTACTCCCTGACCGACCTGGGCCGCGAGGCGGCGGAACAGGTGCGGGGGCTCGCCGAGTGGACGGCGAAGCGGATGGGCGCGGTGCAGGAGGCGCGGGAGGCGTACGACGCGGAGAAGGGGCGGGGCTGAACCAAAGGCCCGGGCACCCTCCGGTACCCGGGCCCTGGTGTCCGGCCGGCGGTCAGCCGACGACCGTCCAGGTGTCCCCGCCCGCCAGCAGCGCGGCCAGGTCGCCCTTGCCGTTCTGTTCGATGGCCGTGTCCAGCTGGTCGGCCATCTGGGTGTCGTAGACCGGGCGTTCGACGCTGCGGAAGACGCCGATCGGGGTGTGGTGGAGCGTGTCGGGGTCGGCGAGGCGGGAGAGGGCGAAGGCCGTGGTCGGCGACGCGCTGTGGGCGTCGTGCACCAGGACCTCGGATTGGTTCTCCGGCGTCACCGTCACGACCTTCAGGTCACCCGTCGCCCGGTCCCGGACCACGCCCCGGGCACCGTCGGTGCCGAAGCGGATCGGCTGCCCGTGCTCCAGCCGGATCACCGCCTCCTCCGCCTGCTGCTTGTCCTTCAGGACGTCGAAGGCGCCGTCGTTGAAGATGTTGCAGTTCTGGTAGATCTCCACCAGCGCGGTGCCGGGGTGGGCGGCCGCCTGGCGGAGCACCTCGGTGAGGTGCTTGCGGTCGGAGTCGACGGTCCGCGCGACGAAGGAGGCCTCCGCGCCGATCGCCAGCGACACCGGGTTGAAGGGCGCGTCCAGGGAGCCCATCGGCGTCGACTTCGTGATCTTCCCGACCTCGCTGGTCGGGCTGTACTGGCCCTTCGTCAGGCCGTAGATCCGGTTGTTGAACAGCAGGATCTTGAGGTTGACGTTCCGGCGCAGGGCGTGGATCAGGTGGTTGCCGCCGATCGACAGGGCGTCGCCGTCACCGGTCACCACCCACACGCTCAGATCCCGCCTGCTGGCCGCCAGACCCGTCGCGATCGCGGGCGCGCGGCCGTGGATCGAGTGCATTCCGTACGTGTTCATGTAGTACGGGAAACGCGAGGAGCAGCCGATCCCCGAGACGAACACGATGTTCTCCCGCGCCAGGCCGAGTTCGGGCATGAAGCCCTGCACCGCGGCCAGGATCGCGTAGTCACCGCAACCGGGGCACCAGCGCACTTCCTGATCGGACTTGAAGTCCTTCATGGACTGCCTGGCCTCGGCCTTGGGAACGAGTGAAAGCGCCTCGATCGTGCCCGTGCCTTCCCTGGACGTCTCAGCCATCGATGGCCTCCTTCAGAGCCGTTGCGAGCTGTTCGGCCTTGAACGGCATTCCGTTGACCTGGTTGTACGAGTGGGCGTCCACCAGGTACTTCGCCCGGATCAGCGTGGCGAGCTGACCGAGGTTCATCTCGGGGACGACGACGCGGTCGTACCGCCCCAGGACGTCACCGAGGTTCTTCGGGAAGGGGTTGAGGTGCCGCAGATGCGACTGCGCGATCTCATGTCCCGCGGTGCGCAGCCGGCGCACGGCCGCGGTGATCGGGCCGTAGGTCGAACCCCAGCCCAGGACCAGGGTTCTGGCGTCGTGCGGATCGTCGACCTCCAGCTCCGGTACGTCGATACCGTCGATCTTCGCCTGCCGGGTGCGGACCATGAAGTCATGGTTGGCGGGGGCGTAGGAGATGTTGCCGGTGCCGTCTTCCTTCTCGATCCCGCCGATGCGGTGCTCCAGACCCGGGGTGCCGGGCACGGCCCAGGGACGGGCGAGGGTCTGCGGGTCCCTCTTGTACGGCCAGAAGACCTCCGAGCCGTCCTCCAGGGTGTGGTTCGGACCCTGCGCGAACTGCACACGCAGATCCGGGAGTTCGTCCAGTTCCGGGATCCGCCACGGCTCGCTGCCGTTCGCCAGGTAGCCGTCGGAGAGCAGGAACACCGGGGTGCGGTACGTCAGCGCGATCCGGGCCGCCTCCAGCGCCGCGTCGAAGCAGTCGGCCGGCGTGCACGGCGCGATCACCGGCACCGGTGCCTCGCCGTTGCGGCCGAACATCGCCTGCAACAGGTCCGCCTGCTCGGTCTTGGTCGGCAGACCGGTCGAAGGGCCGCCGCGCTGGATGTCCACCACCAGCAGCGGCAGCTCCAGCGAGACGGCGAGCCCGATCGTCTCGCTCTTCAGCGCCACCCCGGGCCCGGAGGTCGTGGTCACCGCGAGCGAACCGCCGAACGCCGCCCCCAGCGCCGCCCCGATCCCCGCGATCTCGTCCTCCGCCTGGAAGGTCCGCACACCGAAGTTCTTGTGCTTGCTGAGCTCATGCAGGATGTCGGAGGCCGGGGTGATGGGGTACGACCCCAGGAACAGCGGCAGATCCGCCTGCCGGGAGGCCGCGACCAGGCCGTACGACAGGGCGAGGTTCCCGGAGATGTTCCGGTAGGTGCCGACGGGGAAGGCCTTGGCGGCCGGGGCGACCTCGTAGGAGACCGCGAAGTCCTCGGTCGTCTCGCCGAAGTTCCAACCCGCCCGGAACGCCGCGATGTTCGCCGCCGCGATCTCGGGCTTCTTCGCGAACTTCGACTTCAGGAACTTCTCCGTGCCCTCGGTGGGCCGGTGGTACATCCACGACAAGAGGCCGAGCGCGAACATGTTCTTGCTGCGCTCGGCCTCTTTGCGGCTGAGGTCGAATTCCTTGAGGGCTTCCACCGTCAGCGTCGTCAGCGGCACCGGATGCAGGTGGTAGCCGTCCAGCGAGCCGTCCTCCAGGGGAGAGCTGTCGTAGCCCACCTTCTGCATGGCCCGTTTTGTGAACTCGTCCGTGTTCACGATGATCTCCGCGCCGCGCGGCAGATCCTGCACGTTCGCCTTCAGCGCCGCCGGGTTCATCGCGACCAGCACGTTCGGCGCGTCGCCCGGCGTGAGGATGTCATGGTCGGCGAAGTGCAGCTGGAAGGAGGAGACGCCGGGCAGGGTGCCGGCGGGGGCGCGAATTTCGGCAGGGAAGTTCGGCAGCGTCGACAGGTCGTTGCCGAAGGACGCCGTTTCCGAGGTGAAGCGGTCACCGGTGAGCTGCATACCGTCACCCGAGTCCCCCGCGAACCGAATGATCACCCGGTCCAGCCGGCGTACGTCCTTCGCCGCCGCCGGTTTGCGCTGCTCTCCCAGTACTGCTTCGTCGGCCTGCTCCGCTGGGCTACTGACCTGGCTGGTCACTGAACTGGACCTCCTTCGAGGCGGCTGTCGGGGACAGGCCTTCCCGCAGGCCCTCCCACAGGATCAACCCTACGTCCGTAAAGGTCGCCTTCCCGGGGCCATTCGCATGATGGACACGGTTTTGAGACGCTTCGCCACCCTGACTTGTCATGATTTACACGCCCCCCGGCGCTTCCTGTGAAGACGCTCCCCGCTCGTTGTGTGGTTCTCCCGCCCGGCGGCGGCCGCCGGCTCTGGCTGACACGGTGTCAGGTCGTCACGAGTTCAGATAGGTGAGCACCGCGAGAACACGCCGGTGATCCCCGTCACTCTGGGACAGCCCGAGCTTCAGGAAGATATTGCTGACGTGCTTCTCCACGGCCCCGTCGCTCACCACCAGCTGCCGCGCGATGGCGGAGTTGGTCCGCCCCTCGGCCATCAGCCCCAGGACCTCCCGCTCCCGCGGGGTGAGCCCCGCGAGCACATCCTGCTTACGGCTGCGCCCGAGCAGCTGCGCCACCACCTCCGGATCGAGGGCCGTGCCCCCCTCGGCCACCCGCACCACCGCGTCCACGAACTCCCGCACCTCGGCCACCCGGTCCTTGAGCAGGTATCCGACCCCCCGACTGGAACCGGCCAGCAGTTCGGTGGCGTAGCGCTCCTCCACATACTGTGACAACACGAGCACCCCGAGTCCCGGATGCGCCTTGCGCAGCTGTACGGCGGCCCGCACGCCCTCGTCGGTGTGCGTCGGCGGCATCCGTACGTCCGCGACGACGACGTCCGGCAGCGCACCCTGCCCGTCGAGCTCCGTGATGGTCTTGATCAGTGCTTCTCCGTCACCGACGCCGGCGACGACCTCGTGCCCACGGTCGGTCAGCAACCGGGTCAGGCCCTCCCTGAGCAGCACTGAATCCTCGGCGATGACGACCCGCACCCTGTCCTCCACGACGTTCGGCCCCCCGAGCCTGTTGCGTCCGGCCGGTTGTCTCCGGCCTGGTCCCACGGCTCCTCAGTATCGCGCGATCGGCCGGTCCTCACCGGGCCTGTGGACAACCCGGCCTGCTGTTCTCCGATCCCGCGGCCGGGAGGGGCTGGTTTCCGGCCGCGTGCACATGCAGACGCGTCCGCCTCCGGGGGTCCGGAGGCGGACGTAGGGGATGCGCGTTTTACACGGCCCGCCAGGGCAGCTCCGCCGTGATCCGGGTGGGTCCGCCCACCGGGGAGTCCACCACCAGGATCCCGTCCACCGCGTCCAGGCGTTCGGCGAGACCCGCCAGACCCGACCCGGCGGAGGTGTCCGCGCCGCCGACGCCGTTGTCCACGACCTGGAGCATCAGCCGGTTCTCCACCCGCCACACGTCCACGCCCGCCCAGGTGGCCCGCGCGTGCTTGCTGATGTTCTGCAGCAGCTCGGAGACGGTGAAGTAGGCGATCCCCTCGATCGCCGGCACCGGCCGCCGGGTCAGATCGACCTGGACCTCGACCGGGACGGTGCAGCGGAAGGCCACCGAGGAGAGCGCGGCGTCCAGGCCCCGGTCGGTCAGTACGGCCGGGTGGATGCCGCGGGCCAGATCGCGCAGCTCCTGCAGCGCCGTCTTCACCTCGCCGTGGGCCTCGTCCACCATGCGGGCCGCGGCCTGCGGATCCTCCGCCAGCTTCTCCTTCGCGAGCCCCAGATCCATGGCCAGCGCCACCAGCCGGGCCTGCGCGCCGTCGTGCAGATCGCGCTCGATGCGCCGCAGGTCGGCGGCGGCCGTGTCGACCACGACCCCGCGGTCCGACTCCAGCTCCACCACGCGCGTGGCCAGCCGCGACGGCCCGAGCAGCCCGTGCACCAGCAGCCGGTCCACCATCGTCAGCGCCCGCACGATCCACGGCGTCGCCAGCGTGAAGAGCAGCCCCACCAGCGCCGTCACGGTGATCTCGAACGCGTTGTCGAGGTAGATACGGTGCGTCTCGTCGCCGTAGAGCTGGACGCCGCCCTGGCCGCCGTACAGCGGGAAGAGCCAGAACCACAGGGGGTACGTCAGCAGGGTCCAGCCGATGGCCCAGGAGTTCACCGCGACCACGAAGGAGAAGACCGCCCACGGCAGGTGCAGCACCGCGTACAGCAGGGAGCGCCAGGAGGTGCCGCTCTTGAGGACGGCGCCCATCCAGGCCATGAAGCCCTGCTTGCGCATCCGCAGCGGCTCCGGGTCGGCGACCTCCAGATCCAGCAGCCCACGCGCGCGTGCCCGCTCCAGCGCCCCGAACCCGCGGCAGCCGGCCAGGCCCGCCGCCAGCACCGGGATCCCGAGGAACGTCACCAGCAGTCCCGCCCCCAGCGACACCATGGTGACGGCATAGGTGAAGAGCAGGATGCTGATCGGCAGGCTCAGCAGGACATAGCCGAGCTCGCGCCAGTGGCGTGCCTCGAACGGTGCCCGCAGCCCGGCGGGCAGCCGGTGTTCGCGCTCACTCTCGGGGAAACCGAGCCCGTAACCCTGTCCGTACTCCGTGGCCATCGGCGTCGTCCGTTTCTGCTCGTGCCGCTGCGTGTCTGCGCTACCTCCACCCTCCTGGGGCGCAGGTCGGCGGGCCATGGAGTTCGTCGGCGTCTTGGACGGGGGGTTTTCCCTACCCCTGCTCCACCACCCGGTCGCGCCACGGCAGCTCCGCCGTCACCGTGGTCGGGCCGCCCTGCGGGGAGTCGATGACGAACAGCCCGTCCACGGCGCCGAGCCGGTCCGCGAGGCCGCGCATCCCCGTACCGCCGTCCAGCCGCGCGCCCCCGCGCCCGTCGTCCCACACCTGGAGCAGCAGCCGGTCGTTCGCCCGCCACACCTCGACCGAGGCGCTCCGGGCCGCGCTGTGCTTGCTGATGTTCTGCAGCAGCTCCGAGACGGTGAAGTAGGCGATGCCCTCGATGGCCGCGGCCGGTCGCGCGTCGAGATCGACGGTCACCTTCACCGGAACCGTGCACCGCGAGGCCACCGACGACAGCGCCGCATCGAGGCCCCGGTCGGTCAGCACCGCCGGATGGATCCCGCGCGCGAGATCCCGCAGCTCCTGCAGTGCGAGCTTCACCTCGCCGTGCGCCTCAGCGATCATCGCGGAGGCGAAGTCCGGGTCCTCCAGGAGCTTCTCCTTGGCCAGACCGAGCCCCATCGCCAGATTGACCAGCCGGGCCTGCGCGCCGTCGTGCAGATCGCGCTCGATGCGCCGCAGATCGGCGGCCGCCGTGTCGACCACCACCCCTCGGTCGGACTCCAGTTCGGCGATACGACGCTCCAGCTCGTCGGAGGGCGACAACAGCCCCCGCACCATCGCCCGGTCCGCGTTCGCCAGGCCCCGCGCGATGAACGGCAGCACCGGCCACAGCACGAACAGCGAAGTCAGCGTGATGGTGAAGGTGAGAATGCCCCAGGGCAGCCGGATGAAGTCGTACAGCACCGTGCGCCAGCCCACCGGGTCCTTCAGCATCAGCCACAGCTGTGCGAAGAAACCGTTCCGATTGCCGCGCAGCCTGAGCGGGCTCGGCTCGTCCACCCGCACCCCGAGCAGCGCCCGGGCCCGCTTCCGCTCCAGCTTGCCCAGCTGCCGGGCGCCCATCAGCCCCGCCGCCAGCAGCGGGAAGCCGACCACTGTCACCGTCAGCCCGACTCCGGAGAACAGCATCGTCACGACATAGACGAATCCGAACAGCGACATCGGGAGGTTCGCCAGAAGATGCGCGATCTCCTTCCAGGTGTGCCGGTCGTAGGCGAAACGGGCCGGCGGCGGCCGGTCGTCGTCGGCTGCTTCGGCACGGCGGGCGCGGTTCGGGGAGGGGTGGCGTTCGGTCATATGGGCTAGCGTGCCGGTCGAGCGGCGCTCGCGCCATGAGGCGGACCGCCGCGCTCCCCGGGGGAAAACCCCACCTGCGCTCCACAAGCCATGACAGGCCGCTTACGCTCGCTTTAGCAGGGCCTAGACTCCCGTGCGTATAGATCGTCGAACTAGATCGTCGAACTAGATCGTCGAACTAGATCGTCGAACTAGATCGTCGAACTAGATCGTCGAACTTGGATCGTCGAACGGCTGTGTTCACTGAGGTCAGGGAGCGAGGGACGGACGTGCCGGAAACGACCGTCGTCGTCGCGGCGGACAAGGGTGTCGTCGTCTCGGCGGAATACTTCCAGTCCTACTCGGTCGTCGGACTGCTCGCCGCGGTCGGCGTGCTGTTCGTCGCGGTCGCCTTCGGCGCCGGGCGCCTGCTGCGGCCCGTGGTGCCGACGCCCGAGAAACTGCTGACGTACGAGTGCGGCGTCGACCCCGTCGGCGAGGGCTGGGCCCACACCCAGGTCCGCTACTACGTCTATGCCTTTCTGTACGTGATCTTCGCTGTCGACTCGATCTTCCTGTTCCCCTGGGCGACGGTCTTCGCCGCGCCCGGCTACGGCGCCACCACCCTCGTCGAGATGTTCATCTTCCTCGGCTTCCTGGCCGTGGGTCTGCTGTACGCATACAAGAAGGGCGTCCTGGCATGGACGTGACCCCCTCCTCTTCCGAGCCCGTGCTGCTGCCGGAGCCGAAGCGGCTGGGCGCGCTGGCCCGCCTCGCGCCCGAGCCGATGAAGGTGGTCCTGAACTGGGGCCGCCGCTACTCGCTCTGGGTCTTCAACTTCGGCCTCGCCTGCTGCGCGATCGAGTTCATCGCGGCGTCGATGGCCCGCCACGACTTCATCCGGCTCGGCGTGATCCCCTTCGCGCCGGGCCCGCGCCAGGCCGACCTGATGGTCGTCTCCGGCACGGTCACCGACAAGATGGCTCCCGCGGTCAAGCGCCTGTACGAGCAGATGCCCGAGCCGAAGTACGTCATCTCCTTCGGCGCGTGCAGCAACTGCGGCGGCCCCTACTGGGACTCGTACGCGGTCACCAAGGGCGTCGACCAGATCATCCCGGTGGACGTCTACGTACCGGGCTGCCCGCCCCGCCCCGAGGCGTTGCTCCAGGGGATCCTGAAACTCCAGGAGAAGATCGCCCGGGAGTCGCTGGGGGAGCGGTACGGCGTGGCGCGTCCTTCGGCGGCGGCTTTGCGGAGTGGGTTGGTGAAGGGGCCGGAGTCGGGGGCCGGGTCGGGCGCGGGGTCGACTGTGGCTTCGGCTTCGGCTTCGGCGGATGGGTTGGCGGCGGCTGGTTCTGAATCGGGTTCGGAGTCCGGGTCGGGTTCGGGCTCCGGGTCTGCGGCTGGCTCTGATTCGGTCAACGGATCGACTGCGGGCCCTGGTTCCCGGTCGGCGGCGGAATCTGGATCGGGCGCGGCATCCGACACGGGGGAGGAGAGATGAGCACGGTCGGCTGGCTGCCCGCCCCCGTCGAGGAGCTCTTCGGCGCGGAGTCCACTGCCGAGGAGTCCTACGAGGTCCTGACCGTCGACGTCCCGCCGGCGTCCTGGACCGCGGCGCTGCGTACGGCACGTGACGAGCTGGGCTGCACGTACTTCGACTGGCTGAGCGCGGTCGACGAACCCGGCACGGGCTTCCGGGTCGCCGCCCACCTGGCCGCCCTGGGCCCGGTACGCCGGCTGCTGCTGCGCACGACGGTGCCGCACGAGGCTCCGGTACTGGAGTCCGCGATCACGGTCTACGCGGGCGCGGCCTGGCACGAACGCGAGACGCACGAGATGTTCGGCGTCACCTTCGAAGGCCACCCGGCACTGGACCACCTCCTCCTCCCGGAGACCTTCGAGGGCCACCCCCTGCGCAAGGACTTCGTCCTGGCCGCCCGCGTCGCCAAGGCCTGGCCCGGCGCGAAGGAACCGGGCGAGTCCGAACACGGCGGCCCCAAGCGCCGCCAGATGCTCCCGCCCGGCGTCCCCGACCCGAACGAGTGGGGCCCGCTGAAGGGCCAGCTTCCGCCTGCCCCGGCCCGCCCGGCACGGGGCGCGGGCCGCGCGGCGGGCGAGCGTCCGGCGCGCGCCGCAGCCGCGGGGGACCGGCCCGTACGGCGTGCCCGGTCGGCCCCGGAAGGCTCGGCGAGCCAGGCGGCGGCGACCGGTGTGACGGCGCCTGCGGCGGAGGGCGCCCCGGCGGCGACCCCGCCGCGCCGAACGCGCAGCGCGAGCGAGGGCTCGGCGAGCCAGGCGGCGGCGACCGGTGTGACGGCGCCTGCGGCGGAGGGTGCCCCGGCGGCGACCCCGCCGCGCCGAACGCGCAGCGCGAGCGAGGGCTCGGCGAGCCAGCAGGCGGATACGACGGCGGCCGGGACGCCCGGTCCGGCCGGAACGCCCGCCCCGGGTGCCAGCGCCGCACGCCGCTCCCGCACCGTGAGCGAGGGCTCCGCGTCCCAGCGCACCCAGCCCCCGGCGGCCGAGGACACACCGCCCGAGCCGCCGAGGACCCCGCGCAGCACGGACGCCCCCTGGCACCACGCCCGCCCGGCCTTCGAGGAACCGGCCCCGACGGAGCCGACGCCGACGGGTGAGCAGGCGGCGATGGACGAGCCGGCGCCCACGGAGGAGGCAGCGCCGACGGGTGAGCCGACGGCGACCGACGAGCCGGCGCCGATGGAAGAGCTGGCGCCGACGGACGAGCCGACGCCGACGGGTGAGCCGGTGGCGACGGGCGAGCCGACCCCGACGGACGAGCCGACCCCGACGGACGAGCCGACCCCGACCGACAGGCCGACGCCCACCAATGCCCCGCCCTCCTCCATGGAAGAGCTGGCGCCGACGGACGAGCCGGAGCCGACGGGCGAGCCGGTGGCGACGGGCGAGCCGACCCCGACCGACAGGCCGACACCCACCAATGCCCCGCCCTCCTCCGAGGAGCCCCCGCAGCCCGCCCCCGAGGAGACCCCGGCGCCCCCTGAGGACCCCCCCGAGGACACCGCCGTACCCACCGAAGCCACCGAAGACCCCGCCGAACCCCCCGAAGACCCGAAGAACCCCGCTGGAGGCCCGCAGTGAACGACGCGCTCGACGTCACCCTGCGACTCCTCGTCGTGTTCGTCGTCTTCCTCACCTTCCCCTTGCTGATCGGCCAGACCGAGCACAAGGTGATGGCCCACATGCAGGGCCGCCTCGGCCCCATGTACGCCGGCGGCTTCCACGGCTGGGCCCAACTCGTCGCCGACGGCGTGAAGTTCGCGCAGAAGGAGGACGTGGTACCGGCGGGCGCGGACCGCCGTATCTTCCAGCTCGCCCCCGCCGTAGCCCTGCTGCCGTACCTCCTCGTCCTCCTCGCCATCCCGATCGGCCCCGGCGAGGGTGCCGTCGGCGAGGTCATCGACGCGGGCGTCTTCTTCGTCCTGGCCGTGATGGGCGTGGGCGTCCTCGGCGCGCTGATGGCCGGCTGGGCCTCCGCCAACAAGTTCTCCCTCCTCGGCGGCCTGCGCACCGCCGCCCAGCTCCTCGCCTACGAACTCCCGATGCTCCTCGCCGCCGCCTCCGTCGCCATGGCGGCCGGCACGGTCTCCCTCCCCGGCATCCTCGACGCCTTCGAGTGGTGGTGGCTGCCCTGGCAGATCGTCGGCGCGATCGTCTTCTTCGTGGCCGGCCTCGCCGAACTCCAGCGCCCGCCCTTCGACATGCCGGTCGCCGACTCGGAGATCATCTTCGGCGCGTACACCGAGTACACGGGCCTGCGTTTCGCCCTGTTCCTCCTCGCCGAGTACGCCGGAATCGTCGTCCTGTGCGGACTGACCACCGTCCTCTTCCTGGGCGGCTGGCACGGCCCCTGGGGCGCGGACGGGCTCGGCTGGGTCTGGACCCTGCTGAAGACCGCCCTCCTCGCCTTCGTCGTGATCTGGCTGCGCGTGACCTACCCCAGGCTGCGCGAGGACCAGCTCCAGAAGCTCTCCTGGACCCTCCTCGTCCCCCTCGCCCTCGCCCAGATCGCCCTCACCGGCATCGTCAAGGTGGTGATCGAGTAATGGCCCCCATCCCCGGCTCCGGCCTCGCCAAGGGCCTGGCCGTCACCCTCCGCACGATGACGAAGAAGTCCGTCACCGCGCAGTACCCGGACACCCAGCCCCACCTCCCGCCCCGCACCCGCGGAGTGATCGGCCTGTTCGAGGAGAACTGCACGGTCTGCATGCTGTGCGCCCGTGAGTGCCCCGACTGGTGCATCTACATCGACTCCCACAAGGAGACGATCCCGGCGGCGGCCCCCGGCGGCCGCGAACGCAGCCGCAACGTCCTCGACCGCTTCGCCATCGACTTCTCGCTCTGCATGTACTGCGGTATCTGCATCGAGGTCTGTCCTTTCGACGCCCTGTTCTGGTCCCCGGAGTTCGAGTACGCCGAGACCGACATCCGCGATCTCACCCACGAGCGCGACAAGCTCCGCGAGTGGATGTGGACCGTGCCGGCCCCGCCCGCCCTCGACCCCGCCGCCGAGGAGCCCAAGGAGATCGCCGCGGCCCGCAAGGCCGCGGAGAAGCTCGCCGCCGCCCAGGCCGAACCCGAGGAGGGACAGGCGTGATGCTCGCCGCGGACGCCCACGGCTTCCTCTCCCCGACCGGCGTCGAGATCGCCTTCCTCCTCGTCGGCCTGGCCACCTTCGGCGCGGCCCTGGTCTCCGTCACCACCCGGCAGCTGGTGCACGCCGCGCTGTGGCTCGTGGTCACCCTCGGCGGCCTCGCCGTCGAGTACCTCCTGCTCACCGCCGAGTTCATCGCCTGGGTGCAGGTCCTCATCTACGTCGGTTCCGTCGTCGTCCTCCTTCTGTTCGGTCTGATGCTCACCCGCGCCCCCATCGGCCGCTCCCCGGACGCCGACTCCGGCAACCGCTGGGCCGCCCTCGCGGTGGCCGTCACCGCCGCGGCGGCCCTGATCTGGGTGGTCGTCGACGCCTTCCGCACCACCTGGATCGACCTCGACGGCGCCCCCGCCGGCTCCACCGAGGTCACCGGCAAGGCCCTCTTCCAGAACTGGGTCCTCCCCTTCGAGGCCCTCTCCGTCCTCCTCCTCGCCGCCCTGGTCGGGGCGATCGTCCTGTCCCGCAAGGCGAAGGCCGACGCCACGCCCGCGGCCGCCGGGGGAGCCGCCGGGCCGGAGGGCGGGGGAGCCGCCGGACCGGATGGCGGGGGAGCCGCCAAGGCCGACAAGGAAGGCGCCCGCTGATGCACCTCGCCTATCCCGCCGTGCTCTCCGCCCTCCTGTTCTGCACGGGCCTGTACGGCGTCCTCGCCCGCCGCAACGCGATCCTGGTCCTGATGTCCGTCGAGCTGATGCTCAACGCCGTCAACCTCAACCTGGTCGCCTTCGACGTCTGGCTCAGCCGGGCCGCCGAGGAGACCCTGCACTCCGGCCAGGCCCTGACCCTGTTCACCATCGCCATCGCCGCCGCCGAGATCGGCATCGGCCTGGCGATCGTCCTCGCCGTCTACCGCAACCGCGGTACCTCGGACATCGACAAGCTCCGCGACACCGCCGAAGGCCACGAGAGCGAGGCGCCCGCCGACGAGTCGCCCGTCGACGAGCAGGCCGACGAGAAGGCTGAGGCCACCGCGTGACCACGACCACCCTCGCCGTCCTCGTCCCCCTCCTTCCGTTCCTGGGCGCCGCCGCCGGCCTGCTCCTCGGCCGCACGGCACCCGGTTACGTCCGCCCGCTCGCCATCCTGCCGACGCTCACCTCCCTCGTCCTCGCGGTGCTGGTCGCCGTCGACCAGGGCGGCGGCCAGGCCATCAACGCCGCCACCGAGCTCACGCCCACCGGCTCGGTCCCGATCGAACTCGCCCTGTACATCGACGGCTTCGCCGCCCTCGTCGCCGTCCTGGTCGGGCTCGTCGCCTCCTGCGTGCAGATCTACTCGACCGGCTATCTGCGCGACGACCCGCGCTACCCGTCGTACGCCGCTCTCGTCTCCCTGTTCACCTCCGCGATGCTGCTCGTCGTCTACTCCGGCGACCTGATGGTGCTGCTGGTCGGCTGGGAGATCATGGGCATCTGCTCGTACTTCCTGGTCGGCCACTACTGGGAGACCCCGGAGGCCCGCGCCGCCTCCCTCAAGGCCTTCCTGGTGACCAAGCTCGGTGACGTCCCCTTCCTCATCGGCCTGTTCGCGCTGGCCACCGACGCCGGGTCCTTCCGCATCACGAAGATCCTCGGCACCGTCGCGAGCGGCGGCCTCGACCACCCCACGCTGATCGCCCTGCTGCTCCTCGCGGGCGTGGCCGGCAAGTCGGCGCAGTTCCCGCTGCACACCTGGCTTCCCGACGCGATGGCGGGCCCGACCCCCGTCTCCGCGCTGATCCACGCCGCGACGATGGTCGCCGCCGGTATCTACTTCGTCGCCCGTCTCCTTCCGGTCTTCGAGGCCTCCCAGGCCGCGATGGTCGTCCTGGCCGTCATGGCCGCCGTCACGATGGCCGGCTCGGCCCTCGCCGCACTCGCCCAGGACGACATCAAGCGCGTCCTCGCCTACTCGACGATCGGCCAGCTCGGCTACATGACCGGCGCCCTCGCCGTCGCCGACCGCGGCGCCGCCGTCTTCCACCTCCTGTCCCACGGCGCCTTCAAGGCGCTGCTCTTCCTCGCGGCCGGCGTGATCATCCACGCCGCCGGCACCAACTCGCTGGCCGCCATGTCCCGTATGAAGGACCTGCGTGCCCGGGTCCCCGACGCCTACTGGACGATGACCGTGGCACTCCTCGCCCTCGCCGCGATCCCGCCGTTCAGTGGCTTCTTCTCCAAGGAGTCCGTCCTCGGCGCCGCCGAGCGGGCCTCCACCGGCCACACCGAGCACGCCCCCGGCGCCGCGGGCTGGATCGTCCTGGTCGCCGCCCTGCTCACGGCCCTGCTCACCGCCGCGTACGCGACGCGCCTGTGGCTGCTGGCCTTCCGGGGCCACGGAGCCGAGGCTCCGGACCACGGACGGCAGCCGCTCACCATGACCGGGGTGCTGTGGGTGCTGGCCGTGCCTTCGCTCGCCTTCGGCGGGTTCGCCTACGGAACGCTGCCCGACTGGTTCGACGGCCGTGACCTCGCCCCGACCCTGACCACCTCGGTCCTCGGCACCGGCGTGGCCCTGGTCGGCGGCATCGTCACCTACGCGGCCTGGCGGCACACCACCGCCCACGCGGCCCGCGTCCCGCTGGGTGCGGTCGCGGCCCACCCCGAGGGCGACGCAGCGCTGGTCGAAGCCGAGGCCATCGCCACCCACGCGCCCGCCTACGGAGACGTCGCCTCGGCGCCCGACCCGGCGGACCCGGGCCGCCTCCTGCTCGGCCCGCTGCACCGGCACGCGGCCGTCGGCTTCCACCTGGACGCGGTGTACACGGCTCTCTTCGTCCGCCCGGTCCAGGCCGGCGCGAGTCTCGTCCGGTTCCTCGACCGTGAGGTCGTCGACACCTACGTACGCGGCGCGGGCGCCCTACCTCGCTGGCTGGGCATCGCCGTACGGCGCGCCCAGACCGGCAATGTGCAGACCTATGTGAGCGCGCTGCTCGCCGGAACCGTCGTCCTGGCGGTCGCCGCCGTCCTCGTCGCCATGGGAGCGTGAGCAGGCGTGATCGATATCAACGAGTCCGTGATGCAGTTCCTTCTGGCGTTCGTCGTCGTCGGCCCGCTTCTCGGCGCCGCCGCCGCTCTCCTGCCGGCCCCGCCCGGGCTGAAGGGGAAGTCGCCCGAGCAGGCGGTGCTGCGGCACGGGATGACCGTCACCGGCGCGGTCCTCATCGCCGCGATCGTCCTCGCGCTCGGCTTCGACCACGACCAGCCGTCGAAGATGCAGGCCACGACGGACATCAGCTGGATCCCCGCACTCGACGTGCGCATCCACCTCGGCATCGACGGCATCTCCCTCCCCCTTCTGGTCCTGACCGCGCTGCTGACCTTCCTGTGCGCGCTCTACTCGTACTTCAAGATGCCCGCGGGCCCGACCCCGAAGGCGTTCGTCGCACTGCTGCTCGTCCTGGAGTCCGGCACCCTCGCCACCTTCGCCGTCCTCGACCTGCTGCTGTTCTTCCTCGCTTTCGAGATGGTCCTGATCCCGATGTACTTCCTCATCGCCCGCTGGGGCGGCGAGGGGCGGACCCAGGCCGCCTGGAAGTTCATCCTCTACACGCTGCTCGGTTCGGTCGTCATGCTGCTCGGCCTGCTCCTGATCGGGATCAAGGCGGGCACATTCGACATGGTGGCACTCGCCACTGACAACGGCCGCTCGCTGACCACATCCGTGCAGGTCATCGCCGTTTTGTCGATCGGTCTCGGGCTCGCGGTCAAGACGCCGATGTGGCCCCTGCACAGCTGGCTGCCGGACGCGCACACCGCCGCTCCGACGGTCGGCTCGGTCCTGCTGGCCGGTGTCCTGCTGAAGATGGGTACGTACGGGTTCGTCCGGATTCTTCTTCCGATCACCCCCGACGGCTTCGCCGACTTCGCGCCCTACCTCGCCGCCTTCGCCGTCGTCGGCATCATCTACGGATCCCTGGCTTGCCTGGCCCTCGCCAAGCAGGGCGCGAAGGGCGACCTCAAGCGCCTCATCGCCTACTCCTCCGTCGGCCACATGGGCTTCGTCCTGCTCGGCATCGCCACGATGACCCCGACCGGCGTGAACGGCGCCCTGTTCGCCAACATCGCCCACGGCCTCATCACCGGCCTGCTCTTCTTCCTCGTCGGCGCGCTGAAGGACCGCACCGGCACCACCGACCTCGACACCCTCGCCGAGGAGACCGGAGCGGCGCTGTACGGCAAGGCCCCGCGCCTCGGCGGCCTGCTCGCCTTCGCCGCGGTCGCCTCCCTCGGCCTGCCGGGCCTCGCCGGATTCTGGGGCGAGATGCTCGCCCTGTTCGGCGCCTTCGAACCCGCCGACCAGCTCAGCCGCCCGGCGTTCCTCACCTTCATGGCGATCGGCGCGTTCGGCACCCTGCTCACCGCCGCCTACCTGCTGATCGTGGTCCGCCGGGTCTGCATGGGCGCCGTACCCCAGCAGGCACCGAGGCTGACCGACGTACAGACGTACGAATTCGCGGCCTGGACCCCGCTCGTCGCCCTCACCGTCATCGCCGGCCTGTGGCCGAAAACCCTCCTCGGCCTGACCGACCCGGCCGTCCAGCAGCTTCTCGCAGGAGGCACCCGATGAGCTCCCCGGCCCAGCCGTCGGCCGCGTCACTCGTCCAGGACGTCGACTGGCTCGCCATCGCGCCGCCCACCATCGCGGCCGTCGTCGGACTCGTCGTCCTCGTCGCCGACCTCTTCGTCGGCAAGGACAGGAAGGCGCTGCTCGGCTGGGCGTCGGTCGCGGGCCTCGCCGCCTCGACGCTGATGCTCCTGCCCCTCCTGGACGGCGACCGCTCCACGTTCTGCCTGACCGGAGCGCCCGACACCTGCAGTTACACCGCCGACCGCTTCACGCTCGTCCTGCAGCTCCTGGTCCTCGGCGGCGCCCTCCTGGCCGCCCTGCTGTCGGTCACCGCGCTGAAGGACGACGCCAAGCAACTCCCCGAGGGGGAGTTCTGGTTCCTGCTGCTCTCCTCCGCCGCGGGCGCCGCCCTCCTGCCCGCCTCCCGCGACCTCGCGACGCTCATCGTCGCCCTGGAAGTCGCCTCCCTGCCCGCCTTCGCCCTCGTCGGCCTCCGCCACGGCGACCGCAAGTCCTCCGAAGCCGCCCTGAAGTTCTTCCTGTCCTCGGTCACCGCGACCGCCGTCAGCCTCATGGGCATCAGCTTCGTGTACGCCTCCACCGGCAGCCTCTACCTCACCCAGATCGCCGAGCGCATCCAGAACGTCGACGGACAGCTCCACACCCTCGCCCAGACCGGCGTCGTCCTCACCCTCGTCGGCTTCGCCTTCAAGACAGCCGCCGTCCCCTTCCACTTCTGGGTCCCCGACACCTACGTGGGAGCCCCCCTCCCCGTCGCCGCCTACCTCTCGGTCGTCGGCAAGGCAGTCGGCTTCTCCGGCCTGATCCTGATCACGGTCATCGCGCTTCCCTCGTACGGCGACGTCTGGGGCCCGGCACTCGCCGCCCTGGCCGCTCTCACCATGACCGTCGGCAACGTCGGCGCCCTGCGTCAGCAGGCCACGCGCGCGTACAGCGCGGTACGTCTGCTCGCCTGGTCGTCCGTCGGCCAGGCCGGCTACCTCCTCGTACCGATCGCCGCCGCCGCGTACTCCGACGACGCCGAGCGCTCCATCGGCTCCACGCTCGCCTACGCCCTCATGTACGGCGCCGTGAACCTCGGCGCCTTCGCCGTGGCCGCACTGGTGGGCCGTACACGATCCCTCAACCGCCTTTCCGACTACCGAGGCCTGTACGCGCGGAATCCGGTCTCCGCCCTGGTCCTGGCCTTCTTCCTGCTCTGCCTCGCCGGACTGCCGCCGGGCATCATCGGCCTGTTCGCCAAGGTCACCGTGTTCTCGGCGGCCGTCGACGCCGGCCTGGGCTGGCTGGCCGTGGTCATGGCCGTCAACGTCGTGATCGCGTTGTTCTACTACCTCCAGTGGACGGCCCTGCTGTTCCGCGCCCCCGAGGGCGAGCCCGTCCGGCATGTCGTCCCCGTCCCCGTCACCGCGGCCATCTCCGTCACCGCGGTCCTGGCCGTCGTCCTGTCCGGCGCCCCCCAACTGGTCCTGCGCTTCGCCGACACCGGCCTCTTCTAGGCAGCTGGCGGCGGCACCCGTACGGCCCACCGGCGGGGCCGCGCGCCCGAGGGAACCCCAGACCCTCGCCTGGCGTTGACCAGTACGGGAGGGTCCACTGGACATGTCACCACGGCACCGGTGGCATCAGAGATCGACCAGCAAAGGGTTCCCCTGCCGCACCACTTGGAGGGCGTACCGTGCACCGCCGGCACAACGGGCTCAGGACCGCAGTACTCCTCGGGGGACTGTCCGCACTCATCATCGTCATCGGCAGCTTCTTCGGCCGCATGGGGCTCGTCGTCGCTGTCGTCATCGCGCTGGGCACGAACGCGTACGCGTACTGGAACAGCGACAAACTGGCGCTACGCGCGATGCGTGCCCGCCCGGTGAGCGAGTTCGAGGCCCCGGCGCTGTACCGCATGGTGCGTGAGCTCTCCACGCAGGCCCGCCAGCCCATGCCACGGCTGTACATCTCACCGACGGAGGCACCGAACGCCTTCGCGACCGGCCGCAACCCGCGCAACGCCGCCGTGTGCTGCACCGAGGGCATCCTGCGCCTCCTCGACGAGCGCGAACTGCGCGGAGTGATCGGGCACGAGCTCAGCCATGTCTACAACCGCGACATATTGATCTCGTCGGTCGCCGGTGCCCTCGCCTCCGTGATCATGTTCCTGGTCAACTTCGCCTGGCTGATCCCGATCGGCCGCTCGGACGACGATGACGGCCCCGGCCTGCTCGGCATGCTGCTGATCATGATCCTGGGCCCGCTCGCCGCCAGCCTCATCCAGCTCGCCATCAGCCGCTCCAGGGAGTACGAGGCGGATGCCTCCGGAGCCCAGCTCACCGGCGATCCGCGCGCCCTCGCGAGCGCCCTGCGCAAGCTCGAAACCGGCACCAAGCAGCTTCCGCTGCCTCCGGAGCCCCGCATCGAGACGGCCAGCCACATGATGATTGCGAACCCCTTCCGGCCGGGACAGGGGCTGTCCAAGATGTTCTCCACACACCCGCCGATGGCCGAGCGGATCGCGCGGCTCGAAAAGATGGCAGGTCCCCACCAGCGAAGACAATCCTGAACGTCATCTGGCTCGTCCTCAGCGGCTTCTGGCTGTTCCTCGCCTACTTGGTCGCGGGCGTGCTTCTCTGCATCACCATCATCGGCATCCGTTCGGCATTGCCGCCTTCCGTATCGGCGTCTACGCCCTGTGGCCCTTCGGGTACACCACGGTCGAGCGCCGGGACGCGGGCGCTCCGTCCTGCGTCGGCAACGTCCTGTGGCTGATCCTGGCGGGCTGGTGGCTGGCGCTCGGCCATATCGCGACCGGCCTTCTCCTGTGCGTCACGATCATCGGCATCCCGCTGGGCATCGCCAACTTCAAGCTGATCCCCGTGTCGTTGCTGCCGATGGGGCGCGAAATCGTGCGGACGGACCAGACGTTCGCCTCGACGGGCTGGTAGCCGGCCGGTTGTCCACAACCCGGGGGTTGTCCACAGGCCCCGCTCGATTGTCAGTGCCGGCTTGCATCATGAACGCATGACCGAGAACGAGCAGTTGCTGGCACGGGTGGCGGCCAAGGCCCACAACACCCGACCGTGGGGCTGGACTTCCCTCCCCGAACCCGTGGACACGGCCGCCCCGGCCCGCGCCGAGGCCGCACTGGGCTTCCCCCTGCCCCCGCTGCTCGCCGAGCTCTACCTGCGCATAGGCGACGGCGGATTCGGCCCGGAGTACGGCCTGCTGCCCCTGCTCGACAGCCCTCCGTCCAGCGAGCCCGCGGCCGTCGTGCAGTACCTCGCCAACCGCGAGAGCGGCCGCAAGGACCCCGACTGGCCCTGGCCCGAGGGAGTCCTGCCGATATCCCACTGGGGCTGCGCGATGTACGCGTGCGTGGACTGCCGCGCCCCCGAGGCGCCGGTCCTGCTGTTCGAGCCGAACGCCGACACCAGCGACCACGCCTGGTACGTGGACGCGCCCAGCCTCGAAAACTGGCTGCGCACCTGGGTCGAGGGAACCGGCTGGTACGAGGAGACGAGCGACGACATGGACATGGCCCCGTGGACCGACTTCCGCATACGGACGGCGCGGACGTCGTAGATCCCAGGGGAGCGGAGCTACCTCGCCGCCATCCACCGACGTACGCCGTACGCGCCGACCCCCACCACCAGCACCCCGGCACCGACGACCACCGAAACCCAGGGCAGCGCGAACGCCAGGACCACGCACCCGAGAAGACCCACCGCCGGCACCACCCGCGCCGACAGACCCGGCCCGAGTGTCCACGCCGAGGCGTTGGCCACCGCGTAGTACGCCAGGACACCGAAGGAGGAGAACCCGATGGCGCCGCGTACATCCACCGTCGCGGCCAGCACCGCGACCACCGCACCCACGGCGAGCTCCGCCAGGTGCGGCACCTGGAAACGCGGGTGCACGGCGGCCAGAGCACCGGGCAGATGCCGGTCACGCGCCATGGCGAGCGTGGTCCGGGAGACGCCCAGGATCAGGGCGAGCAGCGAGCCCAGCGCGGCCACGGCGGCACCGACCCGTACGACCGGCACCAGACCCGGCACTCCGGCGGCCCGTACCGCGTCGGCGAGCGGCGCGTCCGCGTTCCCGAGACGGTCGGAGCCCAGTACGGCCAGGACGGCCACCGCCACGCACGCGTACACGGCGAGCGCGAGACCGAGAGCGATCGGGATCGCGCGGGGGATGGTGCGCGCCGGATCCCGCACCTCCTCACCGAGGGTCGCGATGCGCGCGTACCCGGCGAACGCGAAGAACAGCAGACCGGCCGCCTGAAGCACCCCGCCCAGACCATCGGAGGTCCCGATGTCCAGCCGCCCGGCATCGGCCTCCCCCGACGACAGACACACGACGAACACGGAAGCGAGGACCGCCAGCACCACCGCCACGACCGCCCGCGTCAGCCAGGCGGACTTCCGGACGCCGCCGTAGTTCACCGCGGTGAGTGCCACCACCGCCGCGACCGCCACGGCGTGCGCCTGGTCCGGCCAGACGTACGCGCCCACGGTGAGCGCCATCGCGGCACAGGAGGCCGTCTTCCCGACCACGAACGCCCAGCCCGCGAGATAGCCCCAGAACTCCCCGAGCCGCTCGCGGCCGTACACATAGGTGCCGCCGGAGGCCGGGTACAGGGCGGCCAGCCGCGCCGAGGAGGTGGCGTTGCAGTAAGCGACCACGGCGGCGACGGCGAGCCCGAGCAGCAGCCCGGTGCCGGCGGCGCGTGCCGCGGGTGCCAGGGCAGCGAAGATCCCGGCCCCGATCATCGAGCCGAGCCCGATGACCACGGCGTCGCCCACGCCGAGGGTGCGCCGAAGCCCGGCCGGGGACCGTGTCATGGGCCGAACCCTACTGATCGCTGCAACCGCCGAGTGCAGCGGTGACGTCCTCCTCACCAACAGGCGGCGAACAGGGGCGCGAACGCGCGCAGGCGCGCGAGCGCGCACAGCGCACGACCGACGAGCACAGCCTGTCCGGACGAAGATCACAGTGTGCGGACAGTGCGGGCACAGCACGGAAGGGCAGGTTCACGGCATGGGCATCATCAGCTGGATCATCCTGGGGTTGTTGGCCGGAGCCATCGCCAAGTTCCTGCTGCCGGGCCGCGACCCGGGCGGCTTCATCGGTACGACCGTGATCGGTATAGCGGGCGCGTTCACCGGCGGCTGGATCTCGGCCCGCTGGCTGGAGCACCCCATCACCAAGGACTTCTACGACGGCAGGACCTGGGCGGCCGCGATAGGCGGCTCGCTGGTTCTCCTGGTCGCCTACCGCATCCTGTTCGGCAACTCGCGCAACTGAGCACATTCCCCGGACCGCAGCCAGCAGGCGGGAGGGGCGGGCACCCACCAGGTGCCCGCCCTATCTCGCGCCTCGTTGCCTCTCATGCCCCGCCTGAACCGGTTACCACTGGCACAACGACCGTGGCGACGGCGGACGCGAGCGAGCCGACGGCGATGAACGCCTGGAACTTCTCCCGGGCCGTCGGGAACAGCGCCCTGGACACGTCTCCGGTCTTCTGCCGCAGGACGATCATCTTCATCTTCTGCCAGCGGTGCTGACGCAGACCGCACCCCATGAGGAGGCCGGTCGCGTTCCGTCGGCAGTACGTGCCGTCACGGTTCACCGCGCCGCACCAGACCGGCGCCTGAAACGAGGCATAGGCGGCGACCGCCAACGACAGCACCGCGATGACCACCGCGGCGGCTCGGCTCGTCCACGCCACCACGAGGGCGGCGGCAGCCAGGTAGCCCCAGTATGTCCAGAGCCCTCTCATGGCTGCGGACGGTACTGCGGGACCGTGCGACCGGACAGGGGGCGAATGAGTCAGCGGCCGTTCGCGCGGAAGTTCCTGTTCCGGATGTGGTGGCGCCCCGGGCGGCACAGTGCCATCTCCAGGGCGCTCGGGCCGTCGGTCACGACCAGTTGATCACCGGTAGTTCACGAACTGCAGTGCGAAGTCGAAGTCCTTGCCCTTCAGCAGGGCGATGATGGCCTGGAGGTCGTCGCGGCTCTTGGAGCTGACGCGGAGCTCGTCGCCCTGGACCTGGGCCTTCACGCCCTTCGGGCCCTCGTCACGGATGATCTTCGCAACCTTCTTGGCGTTCTCCTGGGAGATGCCCTCCTGGATCGACGCGAAGATCTTGTACTCCTTGCCGGACAGCTGCGGCTCACCCGCGTCCAGCGCCTTCAGCGAGATGCCGCGCTTGATCAGCTTGGACTGGAAGACGTCGAGGACGGCGTTCACCCGGTCCTCGGAGTTCGCCTCCATGAGGATCTTGTCACCGGACCACGAGATCGAGGCGCCCACGCCCTTGAAGTCGTAGCGCTGCGAGATCTCCTTGGCGGCCTGGTTGAGGGCGTTGTCGACCTCCTGCCGCTCGACCTTCGAGACGATGTCGAAACTGGAGTCGGCCATGTCCTGTGGCTCCTTGTATCGGGGTCCGTGTCGGGTGCGTATCGGCGTACGTGGGGGGCGACCGCCGAGCCCGGCATAGGTCCCGGGCCGCATCCGGATAAGCCTAGCCATCCCCGGTCCTCGGAGCGGAGATCAATCGAGTGGCGAAGCACCCCTCGGCATCGGGTATTGTTTACGTCGTTGCCGGGGAACGCAGCCGAGAGGCCGTTCGAAGGACAACAACCCCGGCGGTGTGCCCGAGCGGCCAAAGGGAGCAGACTGTAAATCTGCCGGCTCAGCCTTCCCAGGTTCGAATCCTGGCGCCGCCACTTCGGGGAAAGCCCCCTCAGGACTGTGGAAACACAGAACTGAGGGGTCTCTTCGTGTACGGCCGTTCCCCGGGCACACTGACTCCATGACCACTCGACGCAGAAGCTGCCCCGAGTGTCGTCGGGAGATCGCCGTGGTTGCCGGGCGGTTCGCGCGGCACGATCCGCCCGGTGCTCGGGGGAGCGGGGAACTCGTTTCATGTGCAGGGTCCCGGCGGCTCGCTGAACTGGGGCTTGTGCAGCCGTCGTTGGACGGGTATGTCGTGCCCGACTTCCCCGGTCAGTTGCCGCTGTTCTGAGGTCTCGCGTCCTCAGTTGCCCGCCACCGACTTCACCGCCACCGTCACCGGTGCGGAGCCGCTGATCAGTTCCAGGGTCAGTCCGGATGTGGCCGGGGTGTCGATCAGTTCTGCCAGTACGGCGGCCACGTCGTCCCGTGGGATCGGGCCGCGGCCCGTGTGGGCCTCCAGCCGGACCAGGCCCGTGCCGGCGTCGTCCGTCAGCATGCCGGGGCGCAGGACCGTCCAGTCCAGGGCGGTCAGGCCGCGCACGTACTCGTCCGCCTCGCCCTTCGCCCGCAGGTATGCGTCGAAGACCTCACTGCCCTCGTGCTTGGCGTTCGCGCCCATCGACGACACGATCACGAATCGGCGGACCCCGGCCCGCACCGCCGCGTCCGCGAACAGGATCGCCGCGTCCTTGTCCACCGTCTCCTTGCGGGCCGCCCCACTGCCCGGCCCGGCTCCCGCCGCGAAGACCGCCGCGTCCGCACCCTGCACATGCGCCGCGACCTCCTCCACCGACGCCGACTCCAGGTCCAGCAGCACCGGTTCGGCACCCGCCTCCCGCAGATCGTCGCCCTGTTCGGCGCGGCGGATGATGCCCGCGACCTCGTCCCCGCGCGCGGAGAGCAGCCGCTCCAGCCGCAGCGCGATCTGACCATGACCTCCAGCGATGACAATGCGCATGTCTTCGACCGTACGCCCGGACGGCCGCATCCGCCGCACGAGTTCCCACGGCCCACGGCCTGAGCGAGAGTGCCCCGACGGTGCGCGCTACGACAGGCGCCCCCGCCAAGCCCCGGACCCCCGCAGGCTCTCAGCGCGACTACTCGGCGCGACCCGCCCCGCGAGCCCGAGCGTTACCCTGCCCGCCGGCGCACCATGAACCCCGAGCGCCCGGCGGATCGCACCCCGATCGTGCGCCCGCGCGTCCCGGATCCCACACCCCGCGCGCACTCTCTACGTCACCCACTCCCCGCACACCACATCCCCCACCCCTCAAGAAGCCTCACCCCGCCCCTGCCGAGGCAACCCCAACTCCACAGCCGCCGCAGAGTTGCAGTACTCCCGCACCGCGCTCGTCCGCGCAACCACACGCCCCCGATGCACCACGATCCGGCTGTACGCCAGCGACAGCGCCCCCGACAGCCCATCTCCCCGCACCGCCAGCAACTCCGCCGGGAAACCCGCCTCGACGCGTACCTCGGGCAGGCCGAGAACCGTCCGCGCCGCTGAACTCACCGTGTCGTAGGCGTCCTCGGGGCCCAGCCCGTAGCGGGAGGCCAGCAGATACGCCGCCTCCAAGGGGTCGCCCCGCCCCACCGGGTTGGACACGTCCCGCAGCGCCCCGCTCCCCGAGGCCACCCGCACCCCGGCCGCGCGCAGCAGCCGTACCGGCGCGGTCCCTCGCCGTTCCGCGCCCCCGCAGCCGCCCTGCGGCAGGCACACCACCGTCACGCCGGCTGCCGCGAGTTGGTCCGCCGTACGGGAGGCCGCGCCGGCCGGGAGGCGCCTCAGACCGCCGCAGGGGCCCAGCGTCACGCCGGGGCGCAAGCCGCCCGCCATGGCCGCCAGCCGGGACAGGCGGGCCGGGTCGTCGGCGTCCGTGTGCAGGTCGACGGGGCAGCCGTGCTCCGAGGCCAGGTCCAGGACCGCCTCCACATAGCCCGTCGGATCGGGGTCGAGATCCGGACAGCCGCCCACCACCGAGGCGCCCATTTTCAGCGCGTCCCGCAGCATCGCGAGCCCGTCCGCCCCCGCAACACCCGTCAGCAGTCGCGGCATCGCCACCGCGGTCAGCTCGGTGAGCCCCCGCAGGGAGCGCCGTGCGCGCAGGACGGCGGCCAGCGCGCCCAGCCCCTGGACGTCGCCCACGCGCACGTGTGCCCGCAGCGCGGTCGCCCCGTGGCCGAGCTGGAGCAGAGCCGCCTCCGTGGCTCGGCGCTGGACGTCCTGGGGGTCGTAGGAGACCGGGCCGGAGGCGTCGGCGGAGAGGGCGGTGTCGCCGTGGGTGTGGGGCTCGGCGGGGGCCGGCAGGAGGAGATAGCCGGTGAGGTCCACGCGCGCACCGCACGCGCGCGTGCCGCTCGCCAGGCTCCCGGCCGTGCCCACCGCCTCGATGCGACCGCCGCCCAGCCGGACGTCCACGGTGCGCCCGTCGGTCAGCCGTGCCCCGCACAACAGCAGAGCGGCCGGGTCGGACGGCCCTGACGCCCCCGGGGAGGACGACGAGGACGACGAGTGGGGCGGCTGGGGCTGGCTGTCGGGCATCGCGCTCCAGGTGCTCGGTGCTCGGAGACTGCGCGGAGACTGCGCCGGGGACGCAAGATCACGCAGAGTGAGTCGAGCCTAGGGCGGTGATCAGCTCGGGGCCGGGAGGAGCGCAATAGTCGTACCGGTGTGGTCCGCCGTGCACGAGCAGCGTGGATGGCGTACGGCGGTGGCGGTTGAGGTACCTGGGAAGCCCGTCGGATCGGGGCGCCGAGGGTGCCGCGAAACGGATTTGGGTGAACGGCGGCCGAGCGTGTAATGTCTTCATCGCTCGCCCCAATAGCTCAGTCGGCAGAGCGTCTCCATGGTAAGGAGAAGGTCAACGGTTCGATTCCGTTTTGGGGCTCTGGTGTGGGAGGTTCCCGTCGCGAGGCGGGGACTGATCGCATCTCAGCGGTGTAGCTCAGTCGGTAGAGCAAGCGGCTCATAATCGCTGTGTCACCGGTTCAAGTCCGGTCACCGCTACTGACAGTAGCCGATTGCGGGGTCGGTCCTTCGATCGGCTACTCTTTCTTGCGTTAATGTCCTATCCGTTCGTCAAGGAGCACTCACGTGGCTGCCACCGACGTCCGCCCGAAGATCACGCTGGCCTGCGTGGAGTGCAAGGAGCGGAACTACATCACCAAGAAGAACCGGCGTAACAACCCGGACCGTCTTGAGATGAAGAAGCACTGCCCGCGTTGCAACGCGCACACCGCGCACCGCGAGACGCGATAAATCAGGCTCGTACACGAGGCCGCCCCCGCAGTCGGGGGGCGGCCTCGCGTCGTTTCGGTCGGCCGGTTACCGGCCGGTTTCGCAGATCGCCGCCCGGCCGGCTCGGGGAAGTCAGGGAAACCGCAGGACTCCACCGGCCGACCCGGGAAACCACACGCAGACACCAGGAGGTGCCGAGCCCATGGCGCTCGACCAGTCCTTCGTCGGGCGGACCTATCCGCCCACCGACCCCTACGAGGTCGGCCGTGAGAAGATCCGTGAGTTCGCGGAGGCGGTGGGAGATGCCAACCCGGCGTACACGGACCCGGAGGCCGCCAAGGCGCTCGGTCACCCCGATGTGATCGCTCCGCCGACCTTTGTGTTCGCGATCACCTTCAAGGCGGCCGGAGAGGTCGTCGCCGACTCCCAGCTCGGCCTCGACTACAGCCGAGTGGTGCACGGCGACCAGAAGTTCGCGTACACGCGCCCGGTGCGCGCCGGCGACCGGCTCACGGTCACCTCGACCATCGAGTCGATCAAGTCCCTCGCGGGCAATGACATCCTGGACATCCGCGGTGAGGTCCACGACGAGGCGGGGGAGCACGTCGTGACCGCCTGGACGAAGCTGGTCGCCCGCGCGGCCGAGGAGGCGTGAGCAACCCCATGACGGCGAAGATTTCGTACGCCGACGTCGAGGTCGGCACCGAGCTGCCCGCGCAGACGTTCCCCGTGACCCGTGCCACGCTCGTCCAGTACGCGGGCGCCTCGGGTGACTTCAACCCGATCCACTGGAACGAGAAGTTCGCCAAGGAGGTCGGACTGCCGGACGTCATCGCGCACGGCATGTTCACCATGGCCGAGGCGATCCGCGTGGTGACCGACTGGGCCGGCGACCCGGGCGCGGTCGTCGAGTACGGCGTCCGCTTCACCAAGCCCGTGGTCGTCCCGAACGACGACCAGGGCGCCACGATCGAGGTCAGCGGCAAGGTCGCGGCCAAGCTCGACGACAACACGGTCCGCGTCGACCTGACCGCGACCAGCGCCGGGCAGAAGGTGCTGGGGATGTCGCGGGCGGTCGTACGGCTGGCCTGAGGCGTAGGGGCTTGAGGGCTGTAAGGGGCGTTCTCCATTGTGGGGCGCCCCTTACGGCGTTGAGGCCCCCTACCGGCCCCAACGGGCCAGGGGCGGGCGGTGTTCCAAGGGTGGCGGGAGGCCCAACCGGCCCAACCGGCGGCCCAACCAGCCCAACCAGCCCAACCGGCCCAACCGGCCCAACCGGGTCGGGATCGCGATCTTCACCGGCGCCTCCGCCGGCGCGGCCATGGCCCCCGGCATCGACTCCCTGATCGCCGCCCGCGCGGTGCAGGGCGTCGGCGCGGCGATCATGATGCCGTTGACGCTGGCCCTGCTGACGGCCGCCGTGCCCGCGGCCAAGCGCGGGATGGCGTTCGGGATAGGGGGCGCCGTCAACGGGCTCGCCGTGGCCTCCGGGCCGCTCATGGCGGCACCCTCACCGAACACATCTCCTGGCAGTGGATCTTCTGGCTGAACGTTCCGCTGGGCCTGATCCTGCTGCCGCTGGCCCGCCTCCGCCTCGCCGAGTCCCACGGCACGAACGCCCGGCTCGACGTCGCCGGCACCCTCCTCGCCAGCGGCGGCCTCTTCGGCATCGTCTACAGCCTGGTCCGCGGCCCCGCCGACGGCTGGACCGCCCCCCTGGTGCTGACCGGACTGTTCGCCGGAGGCGCGCTGCTCGCCGGGTTCGTCCTCCACAGCACCCGCGCCAAGAACCCCATGCTTCCGATGCGGCTGTTCCGCTCCCGCGCCTTCTCCGGGATCAACGCCACCAGCATGCTGATGTTCCTCGGCATGTTCGGCTCGATCTTCCTGCTCAGCCAGTACATGCAGGGCGTGCTCGGCTACTCGCCCACCGAGGCGGGTCTGCGGATGCTGCCGTGGACCGGTATGCCGATGCTCGTCGCGCCGATCGCCGGCATCCTCTCCGACCGGTTCGGCGGCCGCCCCGTCGTCGCCACCGGCCTCTTCCTGCAGGCCGCCGGCCTCGGCTACCTGGCCAACGTCATCACCGCGGACGCCTCCTACGCCGTCCAGCTGCCCGGTCTGATCATCAGCGGCATCGGCATGGCCCTGTTCTTCGCACCGGCCTCCGCCCTGGTGATGTTCAGCGTCCGGGCCGGCGAACAGGGCATCGCCTCCGGCGCCAACAACGGCCTGCGCGAGGTCGGTGGCGCGCTCGGCATCGCCATCATGTCGTCGATCTTCGCGGCCCAGGGCGGCTACGAGACCGGACAGACCTTCGTCGACGGGCTGAAGCCCGCCCTGGTGACCGGCGCCGCGCTGGTCGCCCTCGCCGGAGTCGCGGCCCTGGGCATCCCGGGCCGAGGGCGCACCGAGCCCTCCGACACGCCGCAGACCCCCGCCCCCGTACGTGAGACCGCCGGCCGCTGAGGAGGCGTCGTGCCCACCCTTTCCTGGACCGTTGCGAACACCCCCGCGCGGCATCGAAGTGCATGTCTTCGCGTCCCGCTTCGAGACCCGCACCCTGTGGGGCGCGCTGAAGTTCTCCTGAGGACCCCGGGCGTGTGGCGGCAGGTCAGCCGCGCGCCGGGCGCCTGCGGGGCCACCCTCAAGGCGCAGCCGCTGCGGCGGACCTTCTGGACCCTGTCGGCCTGGGAGTCGCCCCAGGCGCTCAAGGCCTTCGCCCGCTCCGGCACCCACGCACCGACCTCCCGGGGCCTGGCCCCCCTGATGCGGGCCGCGAAGTTCGCCACCTGGACGGTGAAGAGCGACGAACTCCCGCTCGACTGGGCCGAGGCGGTCCGCCGTCTCACCTGAGCCATGGATGACGTACGGGACACGGCCCTGCCCAAAGCGGTGGGGCCGTTCTCGTACTCTTGAGCGCGTGCAGGAACTCCACGACGCGCCCCTCGCCCCGCTGACCACCTTCCGCCTGGGCGGACCGGCCACCCGGCTGGTCACCGCCACCACCGACGCCGAGGTGATCGCCGCCGTCCGCGAGGCCGACGCCGCCGGCACGCCCCTGCTGATCATCGGCGGCGGCTCCAACCTGGTCATCGGTGACAAGGGCTTCGCGGGCACCGCCCTGGTCATCGCCACCAAGGGCTTCGAAATCGACGGCACGCGCGTGGAGCTCGCCGCGGGCGAGGTGTGGACCGACGCCGTCGCCCGCACCGTCGAGGCCGGACTCGCCGGCGTCGAATGCCTCGCCGGCATCCCCGGCTCGGCGGGCGCCACCCCGATCCAGAACGTCGGCGCGTACGGCCAGGAGGTCTCCTCCACGATCACCGAGGTCATCGCCTACGACCGCCAGGACGGCGAGACCGTGACGCTGGCGAACGAGGAGTGCGCCTTCTCCTACCGCCACAGCCGCTTCAAGGCCCACCCCGAGCGATATGTCGTCCTGCGCGTCCGTGTCGAGCTGGAGGACGCCGACGGACTGTCGGGGCCCATCAAGTACGCCGAGACCGCCCGCGCCCTCGGCGTCGAGGCCGGCGACCGCGTGCCGCTGGCCGACGCCCGCGAGACCGTCCTGAAGCTGCGCGCCGGCAAGGGCATGGTCCTGGACCCCGAGGACCACGACACCTGGTCCGCCGGATCCTTCTTCACCAACCCGATCCTCAGCCACGCACAGTTCGCGGCCTTCCACGCGCGCGTGCGTGATCGGCTCGGCGACGGCGTGGAGCCCCCGGCCTACCCGGCGGGGGAGGGGCACACCAAGACCTCCGCCGCCTGGCTGATCGACAAGGCGGGCTTCACCAAGGGTTACGGCAGCGGCCCGGCGCGCATCTCCACCAAGCACACCCTCGCGCTCACCAACCGGGGCGCCGCGACCACCGAGGACCTGCTGGCGCTCGCCCGCGAGGTCGTCGCCGGGGTCCGCGAGGCCTTCGGGATCACGCTGGTCAATGAGCCGGTGACCGTGGGCGTGACCCTGTAGGGATCAGTAGGCCACGCCCACGCCCTGCTTCACCGTGCCCGGGTCGTCCGCCATGGCCAGCATCGCGTGGGCCACGTCCGCGCGGCCGATGAAACGGCCCTTGGCCGGGGTGCCGCCGACGACCGTGCGGTAGACGCCGGTGAGCGGCTTGTCCTGGAGCCGGGGCGGCCGTACGGAGGTCCAGTCGACCGCGCTGCGGGCGAGCTCCGCCTCCATCTCCCTGAGGTCGTCGTAGACGTCCTTGAGGACCGCGGAGACCAGGCCGCGTACGGCACGGTCCAGGGGGCCGTCCTGCGCCGGAGCCGGTCCGAGCGGTGCCGCGCTCACCACCAGCAGCCGGCGCGTGTCCTCCGCCTCCATGGCCCGCAGCACCGTACGGGTGAGGCGGGCGGCGACCCCGGCGTCCTTACGGCTGCGGGCGCCGAGGCCCGACAGAACCGCGTCCCGGGCAGCCACCGCGGGGCGCAGCGCCTCCGGGTCGGTCAGATCCGCGCGGAACGCCTCCAGGTCCGCGCCCGTCACCGGCAGCCGCGCGGGATCCCGTACCACCGCCGTCACCCGGTGCCCGGCGGTCAGCGCCTGCCGGACGATCTCCTGGCCGATGCCTCCGGTGGCACCGAAAACCGTAATGTTCATGGCCACTCCCGCGTTTGGGTGGGTGAGTGTTCACTCACCCCTCTGTGCTCTAGAGTGGGTGAGTATTCACTCACCCGTCAAGCCCGATAAGGTCCCCTTCGTGGAATCCGCGCAGAAGCCCGCCCGCGTCCGTATCCTCGACGCCGCCCATGAACTGATGCTCACCGTCGGGCTCGCCCGGGCCACCACCAAGGAGATCGCCAAGGCGGCCGGGTGTTCCGAGGCCGCGCTCTACAAGTACTTCGACAGCAAGGAAGAGCTGTTCGTGCGGGTCCTCACCGAGCGGCTGCCCCGTCTCACCCCGCTGCTCAGCAGCCTCACGGCCGAACCCGGGACGGGCACCCTGGAAGGCAACCTGACGCGGATCGCCCACGAGGCCGCCCTCTTCTACGAACAGAGCTTCCCGATCGCCGCCTCCCTGTACGCCGAGGCGCAGCTCAAGCGGCGGCACGACGACGCGCTGCGGAAGATCGGCGCCGGACCGCACCTGCCGATCGAGGCCCTCGACGCCTACCTGCGCGCCGAGCAGACCGCGGGCCGTGTCCGCGAAGGCGCCGACACCTTCGCGGCCGCCTCCCTCCTGCTCGGCGCCTGCGCCCACCGCGCCTTCGCCTACGAGGCCACCGCAAGAAGTGCACGCCCGCCCGCCGACGCCTTCGCGGCCCGGCTCGCCCGGACCCTGCTGGACGGGATCACCACGGAAATCTCCGTCGCGGAGGGCGGCCGCCGACCCCGACCCTGATGCCATGAGGCATCGCACATGCGGCTGAGGCTGACCGAGTTCCGGCCCCGCACAGGACCGCACGCACACCGGGTGGTCCAACCCCCCTGCGCCACACCTCACTGACGGCACCCGACCCCGTCGGGCAGCTGCTCGGTGACCACGACGGCCTGAACCGGCTGGCGGGCCTGTTCTCCTTCGCCGCCTACTCCCGGCACACGATCGTCCACATCCCGCTGCGCGACGGCGTCCCGCCCGACGAGAGCTGGGGCGAGCGGGTCGACCTCGTCCCGGCCCATCACACGCTCGGTCTGCGCCCCAGCCAGTGGCCCGGACTGCGCCGCACACTACGCGCGGGCACCCCGCTGACCGCCGGCACCGACGAAGCGCGCACCGCGCGGGACGCGAAGACCTGGCAGACGCGATGGGACCGGGAGGAGTTCCGGCACACCACCCACGCGCGTACGTTCTTCCTGTTCGGCAGCCGGGAGGTGTTCGCCGGGACCGCCACCGACCTCGCCCGCGCGGCAGGCTTCGGGCCGCGCCAGAAGGGCGTCGTCAAAGGGCACTCGGCGCTGATGACGGGGCTGCCGCTCATCCAGCCGCCCGGCGGCGGGCACCCCGTCGAGGTGCTGGTCTGCTTCAAGCCCTGTCCGCCCTACGCCCACTTCAGGCGGCCGGGCGAGTCAGCCAGTCGTCCACACCGGCCAGCAGCCGCGCCCTGACCTCCTCCGGCGCCGCCGACGCCCGTACCGACTGCCGGGCCAGTTCCGCCAGTTCCGCGTCCGTGAAGGCATGGTGCTGGCGGGCGATGTCGTACTGGGCCGCCAGCCGGGAGCCGAACAGCAGCGGGTCGTCCGCGCCCAGGGCCAACGGGACCCCGGCCTCGAACAGCTTGCGCAGCGGCACGTCCGCCGGCTTCTCGTAGACGCCGAGGGCCACGTTCGACGCCGGGCACACCTCGCAGGTCACGCCCCGGTCGGCCAGGCGCTTCAGCAGCCGCGGATCCTCCGCCGCGCGCACGCCATGACCGATCCGGTTCGCGTCCAGGTCGTCCAGGCAGTCACGGACCGAGGCCGGGCCCGTCAGCTCGCCGCCGTGCGGAGCGGAGAGCAGACCGCCCTCCCGCGCGATGTGGAACGCACGGTCGAAGTCCCTCGCCATGCCCCGGCGCTCGTCGTTCGACAGACCGAAGCCGACCACGCCCCGGTCCGCGTACCGCACCGCCAGCCGCGCCAGCGTCCGCGCGTCCAAAGGGTGCTTCATCCGGTTCGCCGCCACCAGGACCCGCATCCCGAGGCCCGTCTCCCGCGACGTCGTCTCCACCGCGTCCAGGATGACCTCCAGCGCCGGGATCAGACCGCCCAGCCGAGGCGCGTACGAGGTCGGGTCCACCTGGATCTCCAGCCAGCCCGAGCCGTCCTTCAGATCCTCCTCCGCGGCCTCACGCACCAGCCGCTGGATGTCCTCGGGCTCCCTGAGACACGAGCGGGCCGCGTCGTACAGCCGCTGGAATCGGAACCAGCCCCGCTCGTCCGTGGCCCGCAGCTTCGGGGGCTCCCCGCTCGTCAGGGCTTCCGTCAGCGCGTCGGGCAGACGTACGCCGTGCTTGTCGGCCAGTTCCAGAACGGTGGCGGGGCGCATCGACCCGGTGAAGTGCAGGTGCAGATGGGCCTTCGGCAGCTCAGAGACATCACGTACACGCTCCATCCCAGGATCCTGCCGTACGTCCCCGCCCTCCCGGTAGCGGTTTCCCCCTTAGTGGTCTTGCTCGCACAAACGAACAGGGCACCCAGGAAGGTTCCTGGATGCCCTGCTCACAGCCCTGTCGGCTACTTCGCCTCCGCCAGCAGCTTCTGGATCCGCGAGACACCCTCGACCAGGTCCTCGTCACCGAGTGCGTACGACAGCCGCAGATAGCCCGGCGTGCCGAAGGCCTCGCCCGGGACGACCGCGACCTCGGCCTCCTCCAGGATCAGCTCGGCCAGCTCCACACTGCTCTGCGGGCGCCTGCCGCGGATCTCCTTGCCCAGCACCGCCTTCACCGACGGGTACGCGTAGAAGGCGCCCTCGGGCTCCGGGCAGACCACCCCGTCGATCTCGTTGAGCATCCGCACGATCGTCTTGCGGCGGCGGTCGAAGGCCTCCCGCATCGTCGCGACCGCGTCCAGGTCGCCCGAGACGGCGGCGAGCGCGGCCACCTGGGCCACGTTCGAGACGTTCGACGTGGCGTGCGACTGGAGGTTGGTCGCGGCCTTGACGACGTCCTTCGGGCCGATGATCCAGCCGACCCGCCAGCCCGTCATCGCGTACGTCTTGGCGACGCCGTTGACCACGACGCACTTGTCGCGCAGCTCGGGCAGGAGCGCGGGCAGCGACACGGACACCGCGTCGCCGTAGACCAGGTGCTCGTAGATCTCGTCCGTCATCACCCACAGGCCGTGCTCGACGGCCCAGCGGCCGATCGCCTCGGTGTCGGCCTCGGAGTAGACGGCGCCGGTCGGGTTGGACGGAGAGACGAAGAGGGCGACCTTGGTCTTCTCCGTGCGCGCCGCCTCCAGCTGCTCCACGCTGACGCGGTAACCGGTGGTCTCGTCGGCGACGACCTCGACCGGGACACCGCCCGCGAGGCGGATCGACTCCGGGTACGTCGTCCAGTAGGGGGCCGGGACGATGACCTCGTCGCCCGGGTCGAGGATCGCGGCGAAGGCCTCGTAGATGGCCTGCTTGCCGCCGTTGGTGACCAGGATCTGCGAGACGTCGGGCTCATAGCCGGAGTCGCGCAGCGTCTTCGCGGCGATCGCGGCCTTCAGCTCGGGCAGACCGCCGGCCGGCGTGTAGCGGTGGTACTTCGGGTTCTTGCACGCCTCGATGGCGGCCTCGACGATGTAGTCCGGGGTCGGGAAGTCGGGCTCGCCGGCGCCGAAGCCGATCACCGGACGCCCGGCGGCCTTGAGGGCCTTGGCCTTGGCGTCCACGGCGAGGGTGGCGGACTCGGAGATCGCGCCGACTCGGGCGGAGACCCGGCGCTCGGTGGGAGGGGTTGCAGCGCTCATGAGGCCCATCGTTTCAGACCGGAAACTCCCCCGGCACGCGGGTTTCACAGACTGAACAACGGCTGAACAACCGTCCGGATCCGCCCCTCACGCTGGGCGATCTTCCATCTCCGGGGCTCCCACGGGCACTTTCTGTTCGACGAGGGGCCTGAGAACACGTACACTCTCACCTCGTTGGCCTTCAGCAGGCCGCACTCGCACGGTGCACATGGAGCACCCGTACGGATGCGGTACGTTGGGGAACACACAAAGGGTCGTAGCTCAATTGGTAGAGCACTGGTCTCCAAAACCAGCGGTTGGGGGTTCAAGTCCCTCCGGCCCTGCTACACACACCTTCGCCAGGATGTGTGCGCATGTACGTACAGCAATGCACCGCCGTGCGGCTCAGACCGGGCGCGGCACGGCCACGACCCGGAATCAGGTGAGGACGAGTGACGGACGCCGTGGGCTCCATCGACATGCCTGATGCCGAGGACGAGGCGCCGGACTCCAAGAAGAAGACCCGCAAGGGCGGTAAGCGCGCCAAAAAGGGTCCGCTGAAGCGTCTTGCCCTCTTCTACCGGCAGATTGTCGCTGAACTTCGCAAGGTCGTCTGGCCGTCGCGCGGCCAGCTGACTACCTACACGACCGTGGTGATTGTCTTCGTCGTCATCATGATCGGCCTGGTGACCGTGATTGACTATGGGCTCGACCACGCCGCCAAGTACGTCTTCGGCTGAGCCAAGAGCGAAGGGCGCCGCGGTTACCGGCGCCCCTTTTCGCATGTTCCACCCCTATGTATCCAGGAAGAAGCAGCCACCGTGTCTGACCAGAACCTGAACGACGCCATCGAGCCCGACGAGACTGTCGAAGACGAGCTCGACATCGTCGAGGGCGCGGACGAGGACCTGGACGAGGTCGAGGCTGCCGACGCCGAGGCGGGCGAGCCCGCGGAGGAAGCGGCCGTACACGTCGAGGACGAGGCCGAAGAGGCCGGGGAAGAGCCGGCCGAGCCGGTCGACCCCGTCGCCGCCCTGCGCGAGGAGCTGCGGACCCTGCCCGGCGAGTGGTACGTCATCCACACCTACGCCGGTTACGAGAACCGCGTGAAGACCAACCTGGAGCAGCGCGCTGTCTCCCTGAACGTCGAGGACTACATCTTCCAGGCCGAGGTGCCGCAGGAAGAGGTCGTCCAGATCAAGAACGGCGACCGCAAGACCATCCGCCAGAACAAGCTTCCCGGCTATGTCCTGGTGCGCATGGACCTGACCAACGAGTCCTGGGGCGTTGTCCGCAACACCCCCGGCGTCACCGGCTTCGTGGGCAACGCCTACGACCCGTACCCGCTGACCCTGGACGAGATCGTCAAGATGCTCGCCCCGGAGGCCGAGGAGAAGGCCGCCCGCGAGGCCGCCGAGGCCGAGGGCAAGCCGGCGCCGCAGCGCAAGGTCGAGGTCCAGGTCCTGGACTTCGAGGTCGGCGACTCGGTCACCGTCACCGACGGTCCCTTCGCCACCCTCCAGGCCACGATCAACGAGATCAACCCCGACTCCAAGAAGGTCAAGGGTCTCGTCGAGATCTTCGGCCGGGAGACGCCGGTCGAGCTGTCCTTCGACCAGATCCAGAAGAACTAGTTCTCACCGCTTCCGACCAGGTCAGGCGGGCTCTCGAAGCCTGTCTGACCTGCTCGGTTTTCAGCCGCGCATCCATACCCGTTATCGTTGTGCGGTATGCCTGCATCCGGGACGCGACCTGGATGGGGGCAAACCCGATTCGAAAGGACCCGGAGAGCTATGCCTCCCAAGAAGAAGAAGGTCACGGGGCTCATCAAGCTCCAGATCCAGGCCGGTGCCGCCAACCCGGCCCCGCCGGTCGGCCCCGCGCTGGGTCAGCACGGCGTGAACATCATGGAGTTCTGCAAGGCCTACAACGCCGCGACCGAGTCGCAGCGTGGCTGGGTCATCCCGGTGGAGATCACGGTCTACGAGGACCGCTCCTTCACCTTCATCACCAAGACCCCGCCGGCCGCGAAGATGATCCTCAAGGCCGCGGGCGTGGAGAAGGGCTCCGGCGAGCCGCACAAGACCAAGGTCGCCAAGATCACCCAGGCGCAGGTCCGCGAGATCGCCGAGACCAAGATGCCCGACCTCAACGCCAACGACCTGGACGCCGCGTCGAAGATCATCGCCGGCACTGCCCGTTCCATGGGCATCACGGTCGAGGGCTGAGCCCCAACCTCGTAGACCTGCAGTAGTGGCAGGGCCTGCTCGGCCCGGACCACGACTCCTAAGAAAACCCCAGGAGCAGTAGTGAGCAAGCGCAGCAAGTCTCTCCGCGCTGCGGACGCCAAGATCGACCGGGAGAAGCTGTACGCCCCGCTCGAAGCCGTCCGTCTCGCCAAGGAGACCTCCACGACCAAGTTCGACGGCACCGTCGAGGTCGCCTTCCGTCTGGGTGTCGACCCGCGCAAGGCCGACCAGATGGTCCGTGGCACCGTGAACCTCCCGCACGGCACCGGTAAGACCGCCCGGGTCCTGGTCTTCGCGACCGGTGACCGTGCCGAGGCCGCTCGTGCCGCGGGCGCCGACATCGTCGGCGCCGACGAGCTCATCGACGAGGTGTCGAAGGGCCGTCTGGACTTCGACGCCGTCGTCGCCACCCCGGACCTCATGGGCAAGGTCGGCCGCCTCGGCCGTGTCCTCGGCCCGCGTGGTCTGATGCCGAACCCGAAGACCGGCACCGTGACCCCGGACGTGGCCAAGGCCGTGACCGAGATCAAGGGCGGCAAGATCGAGTTCCGCGTCGACAAGCACTCGAACCTGCACTTCATCATCGGCAAGGCGTCCTTCGACGACGCCAAGCTGGTGGAGAACTACGGCGCGGCCCTGGAGGAGATCCTCCGTCTGAAGCCGTCCGCCGCCAAGGGTCGCTACATCAAGAAGGCCGCCATCACCACCACGATGGGCCCCGGCATTCCCGTCGACCCGAACCGCACCCGCAACCTCCTCGTCGAGGAGGACCCGGCCGCGGTCTGAGCCATCGAGGCTCACTGAGCCCGGATCCACCGGCTGATGTTTCCGAGGTCCGATTTCTCACCGAGGGCTGATGGTGATGTGGGGCACGGGTTCGAGGGCGTGCAGCGTCCGCCGCGCTCGGGTCGCGGCCTGTCCGAGGTGTCTTTCGAGTCGGGGCTGGGGCGGTGGTGGCGTCGCCGGTGGCCGGTGCGGCCGTCAGGGTGCGGTGTCGATGGAGAGCGTCAGGGTGTCGACGGCGGG
>NZ_JAVRBF010000470.1:0-348 GCF_032436805.1 Streptomyces sp. P17
CGCTGCACCACGGAGTATTGCGCAACTGGGCATCGTGCGCACTGGCCTGGTGGCTAAAGTGGGTCAGGGTGCTCTGCCGCTCTTTGGTGAACATCGGCAATTGTCGTCAGCGGTAATGGCGCGCTTTCATTTGTTGCAGCGCATGCAGATCGATGCAGAGATTGTGGATAGTGCGTGCGCTTTGCTGGCCAATAAGGGCTTGTTGCTGTCGATGTCTCATGATGAATCGCTGTTCCCCGGCATTGGCGGCTATGCAATCCCCCTTTATCGTATCGATGTGACAGCGATTACGCGGTTGGCGCGCCACGACTTCGCGGATTTGCAAATGCACCATGCGCTAGAGCTGGG
>NZ_JAVRBF010000471.1:0-347 GCF_032436805.1 Streptomyces sp. P17
CTGGGAAAAACATCCTTCCACGGCTTGCTGTAAATAGTTTTTACTTACTTCTGTTGTAGTTTTCCATTTACTCTTACATGCCTTATTAACTTTAGTAAAAAATGATTCATCTATACATTCAGTCTCTTTGTGTAAGTATGTCAAAAGAGCAAGAACACCGCATATAAAATCATCACCAGAAGGTGTCAACCCCTGACCTTTACCTATATTCTTCACGATCTTTTCAGGTTCATAAAGCAAATTAAATCTGAAGTAAATATCTTGTAAATTTAAATAATCAATATAATTTTTTATATTTTTACCATTTAAAACTTTATTAGCTTGGATTAAAAAATAAATCTCTGCAT
>NZ_JAVRBF010000472.1:0-347 GCF_032436805.1 Streptomyces sp. P17
GGCCAGGGTGTTGTACATCACGGATGAGAGTGCCCCCCATAATACTCAGGTGACCTGGCATACCGTCTGTCGCACGGCGGCGCCAGGCCCCTTATTCAATCATGTGGCTGTGCTGACGCTCTGTCACTTTCTGGCCACGCGGGTCATCGAACTGTCAGGTACTGCAGGACGTCACCGACTGACCAGTATTGAAACCCTCCATGAGGCGCTTGACGAGCTACAGTGACCGCGTCTGGTGCATCACGCATCGATAGCGCTCACCTGTAGTGCAGTTCTCAAGCGCAAACACGCTCTCTTGAAGACTCAGCGACAGGCCAATCTATCGCTATCATGCTGCCAAACAAGGT
>NZ_JAVRBF010000473.1:0-347 GCF_032436805.1 Streptomyces sp. P17
AAGTCGCCCACCACCTGCGCTTCGCAACGATCAAAGCCATTGGCAGCCCGCAATGCCACAGTAACCTTGTATGATTCACGCTCAAACAACTGCCCCAGCAGCGTGTGCCCCACAAATACCGTCGCACCTGTCAGCAGAACATTCGCCTGTGCTTTCATGGCTCAAGAAGCTCCCGATAAATATCCATGTGCTGCTCCACGATTTTTTCAATCGCAAACGCTTCTTCAGCCAGGGCTCTGCCAGCTTGTCCCATGTTATTCCTCAGCTCAGAATCTTCGATTAATCTCTGAATCGCGTCAGCCAGTGCTACAGCATCTTTTACAGGTACGAGCAAGCCGGTTACGTCT
>NZ_JAVRBF010000195.1:0-922 GCF_032436805.1 Streptomyces sp. P17
AAGCTTCAGGTGTGGTCAGCGTCGGGAATAGGTCATTGTCCCGGCCAACCTGCCAATGAACGGTGGTGCCCTCGGTCCCGCCCATCCCGGCAGGTTCATAGACGGAGGCAATCTCCCACGCGATCCGTGCGAAATACGCCTGCTGTTCCGCCGTCACCGCCGAGGGGCGGTAGAGGTCGGGGAGCAGGGTGCGGAAATCGCGTTGATACAGGACGGTCTGGACGACCAGCGACAGACCGTAGGACAGCGCGGGTGCGGGGTGAATCGTATCGCTGTGCAGATCCTGCGCGGTCGTGAACCCCGGCGCCGATCCGGTCGCCATATCCGCAACAACGCGCTGGATAAAGCGGTGGCCGGGGATGATCCAGACACGCCAGTCGCTAGGCAGATCTGGGAAAAGCTGCCGCATTTTCCACGTGATATAGTCGGCCCGCCATTTGAACCGCTGCTCATAGCTGGCCAGAATATCCTGCCAGTTCGCCCAATCAATCGCAGGCCAGATCGACCACAGGATAAATTCGGGCGGGCGCTGCGTCCGGCGACCGTTCTGCCACGCGTTGATGGCGAACCGCATTTCGTAGAACACGTCCTCAAGCAGCACCTCGCCACCAACCGCAGGTGGTCCTGAAACTCCAACGGTATCCAGACCGCGTTCGGTGATGACCAGCGTATCAAACTGGTCCGCGTTGTCGCGCGGGTTCACGTCGCTGGAATTATAGTGCTGCCAGCGCCACATCGTTGCCGATCCGGGAATCGTGGATTTGAGGTGATACTGGTCCTGGTCGTCGGACGCAGACTGGAACTGCGCTTGGACCAGCGATTGCATCACCCCCGGCCAGCCGTCGCCGCCCCCGAAATAGGCGTCGGTCAGGCTGTGTCCCGAATGGATATGACGAGTGGTCTCGGCCGAGGCGATGCGCAG
>NZ_JAVRBF010000474.1:0-346 GCF_032436805.1 Streptomyces sp. P17
TCAACGGAAGATCCTGATCTAGTGATCGATGACTTTGCATATTCGCTATCCCAAACATGTAATCGCATTGCAAATCCAGAGAAAGGCGAACAAGCTAAGGATGGGATAGTAGTATTCATTGATGAAGCCGATAATGCATCATGTGACTTGCATTTAGGGTATTTTTTGAAAGTCGTTACGGAAATGCTTCAGCAACATGGCTGCAATACAGTAATGTTTATCGTCGCTGGGCTACCTGATGTTATCGAAAAATTATCGGCTTCCCATGAGTCATCATTACGAGTCTTCAATCAACTTAAAGTGAAGGAGTTGAGCCCGGAAGATCGACATTATGTAATTGATCGTG
>NZ_JAVRBF010000475.1:0-346 GCF_032436805.1 Streptomyces sp. P17
CGCTTGGCGGCGGCCTTAAAGCGCTTGTCGCCGCATTGGCAACAGTGTTTTCGCCGGTTGCCGTCCTGACGATTGCCCTTGTCGCGCTCGGCGCAGCGCTTATACAGGCCGTAAATTGGACGAAGCTTGCGCAGTGGGGGTTGAAAGCGCTCGCGGACGTGCTGCCGGTCTTGGCAATTGCTGCGGCTGCTGCCGGGGCGGCGCTGGCAATCGCTTTTGCTCCAGCCATTGCAACGGCGATATGGTCAATTGCTACGGCTATCACAGTCGGGCTGATGAATGCGATTTTAGCAATCGTGGCGACAATTGGAGCCGTCCCGATTTTGCTTGCTGGCGTCGTTGCAGG
>NZ_JAVRBF010000476.1:0-346 GCF_032436805.1 Streptomyces sp. P17
AAAAGATTGTGGGTTTTTTTGGGGGCGATCGCTCTAGTCTGCGGGTCGGCCCATCGGCGCTACCCACGCCCAACCCGGCAGCCCTTCCAGTGTCGCCTGCTGCTCCGCCGAGAGGCGACCGCGCCGATGCCGCTGCTGTGACACCCACGCACCGATCCGCCACCCCTCCCACCGCTCCTCGCGCGCAGGCGCAGCGTGACCATGCTGCTCGGCGTAGCGAGACAGGCTCTTGAACTTGGCGGCCCATCCCTGGTCGCGCGAGGACGGCTCCCACGGCCATCTCGGAATCAACTCCAGTTCGGCCCCGGTATGCAAGAGGGGATCGAGAAAACACCGGGGAGATTTC
>NZ_JAVRBF010000477.1:0-345 GCF_032436805.1 Streptomyces sp. P17
TGGATCGTCTGCGGCCAGCCGGGCAGCCTCCGGGTTAGCGAACCGGATTGCCTGATACCCCGCTCCGTTGATCGCACTCACTGACTGGCAACCCGCTATCACGCATGATAGCACGGCAACGCTCAATACTCGACATATCGCGGAATTTCGCATCATTCTTTTCCCTTTGCTCTATACGGTTCAACGCGTCTTTTGCGGCCTGTGCGGCTATCTCAGCGCGCCCGGCAGACTTTCCGACCAGATACACCGGCCCGACGGCCAGAAGCGCGCCTAGCACGCCTCCAGCGACGATTTTCCCCCAATCGGGAATGACTGCCAATAGCGCCATCATGCGACAACTCCCGG
>NZ_JAVRBF010000478.1:0-344 GCF_032436805.1 Streptomyces sp. P17
CACGGTTTTTCCTTTCGGTTTCAATTGGAATGCGTTAGAAATCAACGAATGATTATCAATTAAATCGTCAAACGGAGTATGTCAATGACTTCTTATGAAGAAATGCAAAATGTAGCATCGGAAGTTTTGGGCGAATTCAAACAAGGTGAAATTCATTATGTTGAATTGGTTCCCGGTTCCGGTCCTGTGGACAATCCCGGCCCGTCAACGAAGGTGTTGCACGAATTGGACGCGGTTGCGCGTGGAGTGTCATATAAATATGTGAAAGACGGTTTGGCGTTATCCACAGATTTGACGGTGACTGCTGCGGTCCTGCCGGGTGTAACGCCGTCACCGAAAGGATT
>NZ_JAVRBF010000479.1:0-344 GCF_032436805.1 Streptomyces sp. P17
ACCTTATACGGATCCTGCTAATGGTAAACTTGAATCTGATGAAGTTTTTCGAGTTAATGGCGTGATTACCCATATTCAAACTAATGGCGACCTTGGAAAGGATCTACCAATTGGATTTTTTATACAAGATGAATTTGGTGACAATAACCCGCTGACTTCTGACGCTATTTTCGTTCAGGGCCTCGTACAAGGCTATTCGATTGGCGATAAAGTGACTGTTACAGGAAAAGTGATTGAGCAATTTGGTTCAACCCAGTTAGTCCCTACTGGTAATATCACAAAAGTATCGTCCGGCCATAATATCGAACCGACAACCGTGACCAGATTACCATCTGATCGCTATT
>NZ_JAVRBF010000042.1:0-83992 GCF_032436805.1 Streptomyces sp. P17
CTGGGTCTGAACAACTCGATGATGTACGCCGTGATCCTGCTCGGCGCGGTCCCCTCCATCGCCAACGGCCTGGTCGCCGGCATCGACCAGATCCCCCCGCTGTTCCTGCGCGCGGGGCGGACGATGGGTGCGACGGGACTGCGCGGGGCGTGGCACATCATGATGCCCGCGTCGCTGCCCGGCTATCTGGCAGGCCTGAAGCAGGGCTGGGCGTTCTCCTGGCGCTCCCTGATGGCCGCCGAGATCATCGCCTCGTCCCCCGACCTCGGCGTGGGTCTCGGCCAGTTGCTGGAGAACGGCCGCAACAACGCCAGCATGTCCCAGGTGTTCCTGGCCATCTTCCTGATCCTGCTCGTCGGCATCGCCATCGACCTCCTGATCTTCAGCCCCCTGGAGCGGCGGGTGCTGCGCAGCCGCGGACTGCTCGCGAGGAGCTGAGCCCCACCTCGGTCGACACAGGACGCCGTTCCCGCTCAGCGGGGACGGCGTCCTTCGTGTGTCACCCTCGGACGCCAAGGAGCGACGGATGATGACCCTGCCCGACGGACAGCGCGCGGAGACCGCACGGCTGCTGCGCGAGGGCGAGCGCCGAGCGAATCCGGTCGAGCCGCTGTCGACCCTGCTGCCGGGCCTCGAGCCGGCCGACGCCCATGCCGTGCAGCGGGACAACATCGACCGGCGACTGGCCGACGGGGCCACCGTCGTCGGCCACAAGGTCGGCCTCACCGCGACCGCGATGCAGCGGCTCCTCGGGGTCGACGAGCCGGACCTCGGCCATCTGCTGGACGACATGGTCCACCGCGACGGCGCCCCGGTGCTCGCGGCCCGCTACTGCCGGCCGCGCGTCGAACCGGAGATCTGCTTCCGGCTGGCCCGGCCCCTGCGCGGCCCCGGAACGACCGCCGAGGACGTCCTGGCGGCCACCGACGCGGTCGCGCCCGCACTGGAGATCGTCGACAGCCGTATCCGCGACTGGCGGATCACCCTCGTCGACACGATCACCGACAACGCCGGCTCGGCCGGTCGGGTCTGCGGTCCCTGGACTCCCCTGGCGCGGGTGCCGGAACTCAAGCCGGTGCCCGGGTCGCTGCCGTACAGCGACTCCACCGCGCGGACGAGCTCGGCCTCCAGGGCCGCGGCGGTCTCCGGGTCGGTGAGGACAGAGTCGGGGGCCACGCAGGTCTGGCCCGCGTTGAGGAACTTGCCGGCGGCGACGACCTTCAGGGGGCAGATGCTCGGCCGCGGCGCGCATCACGAGGCGGCCGACGGTGCCGTTACCGGTGTAGAAGATGTGATCGAAGCGCTCGGCCAGCACCGCCGAGGTCGCGGGGCCGGCCCGCTGGAGCTGGTCCGGGTGGTTCCAGGACGCGATGACGAGGACGACGCCGAGGGGGTCGTACCGCGTCCAGGCGCGTGCGTCGGCGCCGAGGTGGTCCTCGCGGACGGTGAAGCCGATCCCGGTGCGCTGGGCCTCCGTGGCGCCGCAGCTGCGTGACGCGCCACTCGACGGGCTCGGTGCGGCCGGTACGGAAGGCGGCGCGCGTTCGCGCCACGGTGTCGGCGTCCCACACCCCGCCCCCGACCTCTACACATAAAGGCCAAATAAGCGCAGAATGTAGGTAAGCGGCGCTTATCCGCATACCGCACCAGACGCGGTCAGGCCTGCGAGTCAAAGGAGACGAGTCATGGCCAACGTCTCGCCCACCAGAGGTGACATAACCAGCCACCCTGATGCATCCGAAATGCGGGATCGCTATGCCCGCATGCTCGGCGGTCGTGATGTGGCGCTCGTGGACGGACCGGTGTTCCTGCTCGGTCTGTACTGCGCCGTATCCCCGTGGGTCGTCCACTACACGACCAGCCAGCCGGACCTGGTAGTGCACAACTTGGTCATCGGGATCGCGATCGGCCTGCTGGCCCTCGGATTCACCCGCGCTCCGGAGCGTATGTACGGTCTGAGCTGGGCCATGTGCGCGATGGGTGTCTGGATGATCGTCTCGCCGTGGATCGTCGGCGACAGCCCGGACGCGGGCGTTGTGTGGAACAACATCATCATCGGCGCATTGGCCGTGATCCTCGGGCTGATGTGCGCCGGTACGGCGGCGAAGAGCGCCCCCAGGCCGTAGAGCCATGAAGTGAGGAACGAGAGGTAGAAGGAGGACGCGCCGGCCGGTCCGGGCAGCACCGGACCGGCCGGCGCTCTGTGTCCGCGCTCAGTGCCCGGGCACCAGCCACGGTTCCTGCGGGAGCGGCCTGCCGGTCTCCAGCAGCGACTTGAGGTTGGACAGCACGGCCGGCCGGCCCAGGGACACGTCCGCCATGCCGCGCTCGGTGCGCAGGTCCTCGTGGGTTACACGAACTACGGCGGTCTTGATGAACGCTCCGTAACGGTGTCTCAGCCACCACCGCGCACGTTGCCGACCACTGCAAGCAGCGCCACCAGGCGGACATCTGGGCCTCGCCTCATGGTTCGACGAGACCCCGACGCCGACCCCACGCCTCAGCCGGACGACTCCGAGCAGCCGGACCCGGACATCCCCCAGGCCGGCTGACACCCCCGTACGACCGTGCCGGGGAGCCCCCTCCAGGGCTCCCCGGCCCGCTCAGCCGAGCTCACTCCGATGGTCCGCCACCCACTCACGAGCGGCCCGCACCTCCTCCACGACCCCCCGCTCCCGCAGCCCGACCATGGCCGCCTCCCCCCGCTCGGCGCCGGCCGCGATTCCCCTCCAGCACCGGTCCTGCCACCACAGGACGGTGTCGACCAGGCCGTCGAGGTGGCCTTCGCCGTACGCCTCGCGGATGAGCCCGATCCGCCGGGCCGCCTCGGGCACGTCGGTCACACTCGGCCCGAGGTCCAGGTACTGCCAGCACACATGGGCCACGTCGTGAACCCGTTCTCCCGGAGCGGCGAGATCCCAGTCGATGAAGGCCCTCGGCCGCCAACCACCGTCGTACACGGTGTTCTTCGGCGCGAGGTCGTTGTGGCACACCACGTCCCGGTCGCCGGCCAGGGGCGTGCCGTGGGTCAGGTCGTGGAACTCGCGTACCAGCCGGGCGATCCGTACCAGTGCCGCGTCCGTGCGGGCCGCGCTCTGTTCCTCGCGGCTCACGGCCGCGCGGCCCTCGATGTAGCCGAGCATCTCCCGCCCCTGTTCGTCGGTCCCGAGGAAGCGTGGGGCGCCCGGCCACCGGTGGCGTTCGAAGAGGGCGAGCAGGGTGCGTACGTATGCCGATCCCGGTGACGGCGTGCGCCGTACCGTCGCGCCCACCCGTACGGCCTCGCTGACGGCGCCGCCGTCCAGAGCGTGCTCCTTCATCCGCCTGAGTATCGCCGTTGGTCGAAAGGGAACGGTTGTCCGGTCCGTCGGGGGGAACCCGCAGGGCAGGGGAGCCTGAGGAGAAGAGGTGGAGATGGAGATCTCCGGCATCATCAGCGCCATTGTTATCGGCATTGTCATCGGTGTGCTCGGCCGGCTGGTCGTGCCCGGCCGTCAGCGCATCGGGATTCTGCTCACGATTCTCGTGGGCATCGTGGCCGCACTGATCGGTTCGGCCATCGCAGCAGGGCTCGATGTGGGCGACACCGACGGTGTCGACTGGATCGAGTGGCTGATCCAGATCGGTCTCGCGGCGCTCGGCGTCGCCGCGCTGGACCGGACCAAGGCGCGTCGCTGATCAGTGCCGGCCGAGCCATGCGTCGTACCACGCCACCGTGGCGTCGATGGTCTCGGCCAGCGGGGTCGGAGCCGTGTCGAAGGCCCGCTCGAAAGCCGAGGAGTCCATGATCTGAGGCTCGGTGTGCTGGTAGCACATTTCCGCGTACCCGGCCATGAACTCCTCGTCGAACGGGCCGAAGGGGCGGGCCTCGGGCACCGGCACGACGGTCAGCGGCGTGCCCGTCCGCTTCTCGATCATGGTGAGCATCTCGCGGGTGCTGACGGCGGGCGCCGTCGGCAGATGCCAGACGCGGCCGTCGCCCTCCGGATGCTCGCCGAGCGTCGCGAGGCCGGCGGCCACGTCCTCGATGTCGGTGTAGCTGTGCGGCAGGCCGATGTCGCCGAGGCCCGGCACCTCCCCGCCGGTGAGCGCGGCCGGGAAGACGGCGCCGCCGAGGGTGGAGTTGAGGACTCCGGGGCCGACGAAATCGGCCGAGCGGCCGAGGACGACACGGGCGCGGCCCTCGCGGTGGGCGGCGAGGTACTTCTCGTCGAGTTCGGCGCGCATACGTCCCTTGCGGGTGGTCGCCCGCCACGGGGAGTCCTCGGTCATCACCGCTCCCCCGGTCTCGCCGTACGGGTACAGCGTGTCGAGGACGACCAGGCGGGCGCCGACGGCCTCGACGGCGGCCAGGACGGCCTCCTGGATGCACGGCATCGCCTCGACCTGGAGGGGATAGCCGAGGTTGACGCAGTGGTAGGCCAGGGCGGTGGGCGGCTCCGGCCACGGCCCGCGCGCCCTCGGCGGTGGCGACGTCGGCGGCGAACCGATCGACGCCGCCGAGCTCGGCATCCGGAGTTCGAGCTGGCCCGCTGGTCGGCGGCTCACCTCACCCCCGAGGAGCGGGCCGCGGCCACCGTCTGCACCTCCGGCGAGCACTGCCCCATGTACGCGGCCGCCCATGCCTGGGTGGGCCTCGGCCGCATCGTGTACGTGGCCTCCAGCGAGCAGCTCGCCAGCTGGCTGACGGAGCTGGACGTGCCCGCCCCGCCGGTGCGGACCCTGCCGGTCAGCGACATCGCGCCAGGCGTGGCTGTCGACGGCCCGGTGGCCGAGCTGGTGGACGAGGTGCGCGCGCTGCACGTCCGTTTTCACCGCCGACAGGGCTGACCAGGGGCGCGTTCCCGCCGAGATGCAGGGGCCGAGCCGCGCTGCCTAGGATCAAGAAAGGCCTCGCCGGGCAGTCGGCGGGCCCCTCCCGTGTGGAGGCGCATGCCCTTGCAGCCGGCTCAGCGGCTGACGGCCGCACTGGTGACGCTCGTCGCGGTCGCCACCGTCGTCTACCTGGCGGTCCCCGTGGCACGCACCCCGCTATGGGCCGTGATCGGTCTGCTGGGCGTCGCCGCCATCCTGACAGGGGCCGAGCTGCACCGTCCTGCCCATCGCTGGCCCTGGTGGGCGCTCGCGGCCGGTCTGCTCACCTTCGTCACCGGGGACACGTACTACAACGTGATGGAGGACTACTTCGACGCCTCCAATCCCTTCCCCTCCCCCGCCGACGCCTGCTACCTGGCCACCTACCCGCTCTTCGCGATCGGTCTGTCCGGGCTGGTCCACTACCGCTGGGCCGGTCGCGACCTGCCGAGCCTGCTGGACGCGATGATCTTCACCGCGGGACTCGCGCTGCCGGTGTGGGTGTACCTGGTGCAGCCGCTCACCGAGGTGGAGGGGCTGACCTGGCAGCAGCGGGCGATCAGCATCGCCTATCCGCTCGGTGACGTGCTCGTCCTCGCCCTGCTCGTCCGGCTGCTGGCCCCGACCCCGCTCAAGGGGCCCAACCCGTCGGTGCAGCTCCTGGTCGTCGGCACCCTGACCCTGCTCTGCTTCGACATCGCCTACGGCATCCTCCAGCTCAACGACAGCTGGGAGACGGGCACGCTGCTCGACGCCGGGTGGATCGTCTTCTACGCGGCCTGGGGCCTGGCCGCGCTGCACCCGGCCATGGTGGAACTGACCGCCCACGTGCCCACCCGCGAGTCCCTCCTGCCGCCGGCCCGCCGGCTGCTGCTGCTCGCCCTGGCGACGCTGATCGCCCCCGCCATCCTGCTCCACCAGGCGATGCGCCGCGCCCCCCAGGACGACGCCGCGATCGCCGCCTTCTCGGCCGTACTGTTCCTGCTGGTCATCCTGCGCCTCGCGGTGATGGTCGTGGCCCATCGCCGGGCGGTGGCCCGGGAGCTGGCGCTGCGCGGCGCGGCCGCCTCGCTGGTCTCGGCGTCGCACCGGCCCGACGTGGCCCGCTCCTGCCAGGCGGCCGTGGACACCCTGCTCGGGCCCGACGTACGTCATCGGACCCTGGTGCTGTCGGCCGAGGAGGCGATGGACCCGAACCTGCGCGAGACCCATCTGACGACCCCCGCCGCCCTCGGTCCTTCCCTGGCCGCCGAGTTGGGCGGTCAGCCGTCCGTGCTGGTCTGCCCCATGAACCCGCCCGACCGTCCCCCCGGCGGCGCGGCGGGCGTGCTGCTGGTGGCCGGGCCCGCCCGCCGGCTCGCCGAGACCCGGGGCTCCCTGGAGATCCTCGCCTCGCACGCCGGGCTGGCCGTGGCGCGGGTGATGCTGCGCCAGGAGGTCGTGCGCCGGGAGAGCGAGGCGTACTTCCGCACGCTGGTGCGCAACACCTCCGACGTCATCCTGATCGTGGAGGACGACGACACCATCCGGTACGCGAGTCCGTCCGCGACCTCCGTGTTCGGCACCTCCGACCTGGCCGGCAGCTCACTGCCGGACCTGGTGGAACCCCGGGACCGGTCCCGGGCGGCCCGGGCGCTGGCATCCGTACGGGAGGAGGAGTCCCGCGCCGGGCACGACCACTGGTGGGTGCGCCGCCCCGACGGACAAGCCGAGGTGGAGGTGCGGTGCACCAACTTCCGCGAGGAGCCCACCGTGGGCGGCCTGGTCGTCACGCTGCGGGACGTGACCGAGCAGCGGCGGCTCCAGCACGAGCTCACCCAGCGGGCCTTCCACGACCCGCTGACCGGGCTGCCGAACCGGACGCTGCTGCTGGAGCGGATCGAGCGCGCCCTGCTGCGCGGCCGCCGCGAGTCGGCGCTGACCTGTCTGCTCTTCATCGACCTGGACGACTTCAAGCAGGTCAACGACACCCTCGGGCACTCCACGGGCGACCATCTGCTGGTCGCCGTCGGGACCCGGCTCTCCCGCACCCTGCGCCGCAGCGACACCGCGGCCCGGCTCGGCGGCGACGAGTTCGCCGTACTCATGGAGGACGCGCGGGAGCCGCTGGACGCGGAACTGCTCGCGGCGCAGGTGATCCAGGCGCTGTCGCGGCCGTTCACGGTGGCCGGGGAGACGGTGACGGTCTCCGCCAGCGTCGGTGTGGCCACCGCGCGGGACAGCACCGACGCGGAGGATCTGCTGCGCCACGCCGACCTCGCGCTGTACGCGGCGAAGGCGGCCGGCAAGCGGCAGTGGCGGCGGTTCCAGCAGCTGCTGCACACGCGCATGGTCGAGCGGCACGATCTGCAGAGCCGGCTCGCCCGGGCGGTGGCCGCCGAGGAGTTCTCGCTGCGCTATCAGCCGGTCGTGGACATCAGCGTCGGCCAGGTCGTCGGCTTCGAGGCGCTGGTGCGCTGGCCGGGGGCGCCGCGCCCGCCGATCCTGCCGGAGCAGTTCATCACCCTGGCCGAGGAGACCGGGCACATCGCCGCGCTCGGGGCGTGGGTGCTGGAGAACGCCGTCCGCGATGCCGCGGGCCTGCAGAATGTGTCGCCGGTGCGCGAGGGGCCGCCGTTCATCAGCGTCAATGTCTCGGCCCGCCAGTTCCGCGACCGGGGGTTCCTCGACCAGGTCGGCCGGGCCCTGCGCACGCCCGGGCTCGCGCCGGGCTCGCTCCAGCTGGAGCTCACCGAGACGGTGCTGCTGCGGCGGGACACCGAGATCCAGGCGGTCCTGCACGCGCTCAAGGAGCTCGGGGTGCGCATCGCGGTCGACGACTTCGGCACCGGGTTCTCCTCGCTGCGCTATCTGCGGGACTTCCCCATCGACGTACTGAAGATCGACAAGTCCTTCATCGACGACATCACCCGCGACGCCCAGCAGGTCGCGCTGGTCGAGGGCATCGTCCGGCTGGCCGACACCCTGGGCCTCCAGGTGATCGCCGAGGGCATCGAGGACACGGCGCAGCGGGATCTGCTGGCGGGCATGGGGTGCCGGCTCGGGCAGGGATATCTGTTCGCCCGGCCGATGTCGGTCGAACAGACCGAGCGGGTCCTGCGGCGGCGCGGCAGCGGCGATGGCACCGCCAAGGCCCGCCCCGCCCCGGCCGCGCGGCCCAGCCGCTGGGCCGACCTCGACCGGCTGCGCCGTACCAGCCCGATGAGCGACGCGGTCCTGGACGAGGTGCGCGGCCGCCATATCCGCTGCCGAGACCACTGGCTGATCGACTTCGCGTCCTGCAACTACCTCGGCTTCGACTGGGACCCGGAGATCGTCGCCGGCGTCGAACCGGCCGTACGCCGCTGGGGCACCCATCCGAGCTGGTCCCGGCTGCTGGGCAGCCCCCGGCTGTACCCCGAGATCGAGGAGCGGCTCACCGGGCTGCTCGGCGCACCGGACACGCTGCTGCTGCCGACGCTCACCCTCATCCACGCCTCGGTCATCCCCGTCCTCGCCGAGCGCGGCCATGTCTTCGTCGAGGCCACCGCCCACCGCACGGTCTACGACGGCTGTCTGGTGGCCCGCGGGCAGGGCGCCACGCTGCGCCGCTTCCACGCCGAACGGCCCGACGAACTCGACAGCTTGCTGTCCTCGGCGCCGGCGGGCGCACCCCGGCTCGTCTGCCTGGACGGCGTCAACAGCATGACCGGAAACATCTGCGACCTGCCCACGCTCGCCGCGGTGTGCCGCAAGCACGGAGCCACGTTGTACGTCGACGACGCGCACGGCTTCGGGGTGATCGGGGAACGCGGCCCGGACGAGCCGTGTTCCTACGGCTCGCGCGGCAACAGCGTGGTCCGGCACACCGGTGAGACGTACGACGGGATCGTGCTGGTCGGCGGGTTCTCCAAGGCGTACTCGTCGCTGCTGGCCTTCGTCGCGCTGCCGACCGAGCTGAAGAACCGGCTGAAGACGGCCGCGGCGCCCTATCTGTACTCGGGTCCTTCCCCTACGGCGTCGCTGGCGACCGCGCTGGCGGGTCTCGACGCCAACGACCGGCGCGGCGACACCCTGCGCGCCGATCTGCACCGCAAGACGGCCCGGGTCCTGGACCACCTGGCCACGCTGGATGTGCAGTGCCTCAACCGCGACGGGCTGCCCATTCTGGAGGTCCCGCTGGCCGATCCGGACGATCTGGACGCGGTCGCGCGGTACCTGTGGGACGAGGGCATCTATGTGACGCTCGCCGCCTATCCGCTCGTCCCGCGCGACCGGGTGGGGTTCCGCGTCCAGATCACGGCGCTGAACTCCGACGAGGACATCAGCCGGCTGAACGGCACACTGACCCGGCTGGCCGCGCGGTACGCGCTGCGGCCGCGCGGACAGGGGGTCGAGACGCAGGGACCGGTGCGGCCATGACGACGCACAACGACGACGTGGACTGGGACCGCTGGCCGCTCGCGGACTATCTCGCCGAGAACTACCGGGAGGTGCACCCCTCGGACGCTGCGGTCATCGCCCACCACTCGGCGTTCTACCGGCGCCTCACCCCCGGTTCGGTGGCCCGCTCGGTGGAGTTCGGGGCGGGCCCGAACCTGTATCCGCTGATGCTCGCCGCCGCCGTGAGCCGCCGGATCGAAGCCGTCGAGGCGGGGGCCGGGAACGTCGCCTATCTGGAACGGCAGATCCTGTGCGGGCCGGAGGCGAGCTGGCTGCCGTTCCACGCCCTGTGCCGGCAGCTCAACCCCGCGGTACCGGCCACCCCGGCACGGTCGCTGGCGCAGGTGTACGTGGTGCACGCCGACGTCCGTGATCTGCCGCCGGACTCCTACGGTCTGGCCTCCATGCACTTCGTCGCCGAGGGCGCCACCGAGGACTTCGCGGAGTTCACCGCCTTCTGCCGGGCCTTCGTGCGCTGCGTCGAGCCGGGCGGGTATCTGGTGGCGGCGTTCATGGAGAACATGCCGACGTACCGGATCGGACCGGCCTCGCGCTGGCCGGGCTGTCCGATCGGCCCGGACCGGGTCACCGAGGTGTTCTCGCCGCTGACCCGGGAGTTGTCCGTCACCCACATCGACTCGGACCCGACGCTTCCGGACTACGGCGACTCGGGGATGGTGCTGCTGTCGGGCGTCGCGCGCTGAGAAACGGCGGAGGCCCCACCGGTGGTGTTGTCCTTGGTGTCAGCGCGTCGCCCGGACGCGGAAGCGCCGGTAGAGGGCGGCGCCGCCGAGGACGAGGGCGGCGCTGCCCGCCACCGCGGGGAGGGTGAGGTCCGCTCCGGTTTGGGCGAGCGAGGCCACGGGGCGGTCCGGGACGTGTCCCGCGGGCTTCGGGCCGGGATGGGCCCGGGGCGGCGCGGGCGGCTCGGGAGCCGGTTCCGCGGGGCGTACGGGGCGTACGGGGCGGTCGCCGGAGGTGTTCTCGGACTTGTTGCCGACGGCGGCGTTGCCGATGCCGACCACGTTCACGCTGTTGCCGCTGACGTTCACCGGGAGGTGGACCGGCAGCTGCACGCCATTGCCGGAGACCACACCCGGCGAATCCTTTCCGCCGCCCTCGGCGGCCGCCCCGCCCGGAGCGCCGCGCTCGTCGCCCGCGCTCTTGTCGGCGCAGCTGTTGCCCGCGGCCGGGTTGAGCAGCCCCACCACGTTCACGGTGTTCCCGCACACGTTCACCGGGACGTGCACCGGGAGCTGGATGGTGTTGCCGGAGATCACCCCGGGCGAGCCGACCGCGGCGCCGTCCGCCCCGGAGTCGGCCTGCGCGGGCATCGTCACAGCCATCGCGCCGGACGCGGCGGCGACGGCGATCACACCGTTTCGGGTAACCCGTCTCATAGGTTCCCTGCCTTCCAGACATGGACGCGGGCACTCGCCCGCACCGGATAAAACGCAGGCGAACCATGCGAGTTACGGCTAATCGGCCTTTCACCCCATCGAGCGGCACGGTTATCGAACCAGCGGCAAAACTGCTGTATGCGGATGCAGGAGTACATATGCGCATGCAGCGGGCGCCCAGGAGAGTGCGGAGAGTAACGCACCATCTGCGGTCCCGCCCGCCCGGAGGCGAGGCCTTCTGAGGCCGCTTATCGTGATCGAGGGCGCCGGATCCCGGTCCGCCGACGGGCGCCCCTGGAGGCATCGATGCTGGGCAAGCTGGCGAAGCGGCCCGCCCTGCGGTCCCTCGCCGTCATCTCGGCCACAGGGCTGACACTGCTGGGCCTGGGACTGCCGGCGGCGGACGACGACGAGCCCGACCTGACGCGGTTCTACCGCCAGAAGGTGTCCTGGGGCCGGTGCGAGGGCATGGACGCGCCCAAGGACCTCCAGTGCGGCAAGGTGACGGTCCCCCTCGACTACGCCGACCCGGCGGCCGGGACGCTCGACCTGGCGCTGGCCCGCTATCGGGCCACGGGTGACTCCAGGGGCTCGGTACTGCTGAACTTCGGCGGCCCCGGCGGCGCGGGCATCGATCAACTCGCCTACGGCGGCAAGGACTTCATGAGCCTGACCGACGGTTACGACGTGGTCACCTTCGACCCGCGCGGCGTCGGCAGATCCTCGCCGGTCAGCTGCGGCGACGGCGCCGAGGAGACCGCCGATTCGACGGACGACAGCACCGAACTCGACGCCGATCCGCAGGCGGTGCTGGCGGAGATACGCGCCACGGCCGCCGCGTGCGCGAAGCACTCCGGGCCCGTGCTGCCCCACATCGGCACGGTCAACGCCTCCCGGGACCTCGACGTGATACGCCAGGCCGTCGGCGACAAGAAGCTCAACTACCTCGGTTTCTCCTACGGGACGCGGCTCGGCGCGGTGTACGCGACGCAGTTCCCCGACAAGGTGGGCCGCATGGTGCTCGACGGCGTGGACACCCTCACCGAACCGCTGACCGAGCAGGGCGTGGCGGGCGCCAAGGGGCAGCAGACCGCGCTGGAGGGCTTCATCGACTGGTGCGCCGAGGACATCGGCTGTCCCTTCGGACAGGATCCGCGCATCGCGCGCGAGGAGGTCGTACGGCTGGTGGAGTCGATGGACGAGGATCCCGTGCCGACGGACTTCGGGGACGTGTTCACCGGGCAGGACCTGGTGGGCGCCATCGGACAGGCCCTGTACAGCGAGGACCTGTGGCCGTCGCTGCAACGCGCCTTGGCCTCCCTGGTCGAGGACGGCGACACCCGGGGCGTGATGGGCTTCGCCTCCGGCGGCGTGACCGTGCCCGGCCGGAACGGGGACGACGACGGCGGTCTCGTCGACGCGGAGGACGTCCCCCTGGACAACCTCCCCGCGGCCCTCATGGCGATCAACTGCGCGGACGATCCCGACCGGCCGACCGCCAAGGACATCACCCGCAACCTCGACCGACTGCGCGCCGAGTACGAGCGGGCGTCCCCGGTGTTCGGCCGCTACCGGCTCACCGAGGTCCTGATGTGCTACGGCCGCCCCAAGGGCACCGACTTCATCCGCGAGAAGGTCAAGGACCTGGACGGCCCGAAGATGCTCCTGGTCGGCACCCGCGGCGACCCGGCGACGCCGTACCGCTGGACCATGCAGACCGCACGCCGCCTCGGCCCCTCGGCCGTGGTCCTCGACAACCGCGACGAGGGCCACACCGGGTACGCCTCCTCCACGTGCGTGCACGGCAAGGTCGACGCGTTCCTGCTGTACGGCTCCCTGCCGGCGAACGGCAGTTCGTGCGCGTCGGGCGAGGACGATTGAGGCGTCAGAAACTCGGTCACCTGCTCCTGGCCCGCAGTATGGAACTACTGGAGCAGGGCGCTTACGAACTGCACGGCGGACAGCTCTACTTGGACGAACCCGGATTCGAGCCCGAGACCCAGCAGATCATCGGCCTCGACCTGTCCGACGAGGTCCCGCCGACTCTCCAGGCCTTGCACGTCAACAACATCACCGAACTCGTCGGCCTCGCCCCGCTGAGCGCCGCCCGCGCCTGCCGACTGCATCTCAACCGCTCCACCGCCGCCGACCTCACGCCGGCCTGGACACCAAGGGGGCCCTACGGCTTGAGGGCTCCGTCAGAGGGTGAGTCCTCCCCGTACGCGATCCGCTGCAGAGCGGCCGCGGTCCGGCCGAAGCCGTCGTCACCGAGCAGGGCGCGCAGTTCGGCGTTGAAGCGGTCGATCTCCGGGCGGGCGGCGTCCAGCGCCCTGGCCCCGGCGTCGGTCAACTCCAGGACCACGGCCCGGTGTTCGCTCGGGTGCGCCCGCTTGGCGAGGAGGCCGGCCGCGGTCAGCCGGGTCACGAGTCCGGTGACGGCCGACTCTCGCAGGCCGAGTGTGCGCGCGAGATGCTGCTGGGTGACGCCGGGCCGGTCCTCCACCGCGAACAGTGCGCCGAGCTGGGCGGTGGTGACCCCGGCGGCCGCCACACAGCGCCGGTCGGCGGTGGTGCGCAGCCGGTGCGCGGCTCGCTGCAACAGAAAGTAGAGGCGCTGGTCAGGCTGGGACATGGGCCGATCCTGACAGAGGGGGACTGCCCGCGCCACCCTCAGTTCACTACTGAAGTGAGGTTTCATGACCGAGTCTCTGGACCTGGCGTCGGCCAGGAAGGTACTGGCCGCACAGCCCTTCAGCGCCCTGCTCGGGGCCCGGCTGACCGCGTTCGGCGAGGGCGCGGCGACACTGGAGCTGGACATCCGGGACGAGCTGCTCCAGCAGTACGGCTACGTCCACGGCGGGGTGCTCGGCTACGCGGCCGACAACGCGTCGGCCTTCGCCGCGGGCACCGTGGCCGGCCCCCGGCTGACCACCTCCGGGCTGACGCTCGACTTCCTCCGCCCCGCCAAGGGCGGACTCCTGCGCGCCCGCGCGGAGGTCGTCCGGGCGGGCCGCACCCGGGTCGTCTGCCGCTGCGATCTGATCACCATCGACAGCGAGGGCACGGAGACTCTGTGCGCGGTCTCGCAGGGCGCCATCGCGGTGACCTGAACCCGGGCCGTCAGAAGTCGACCGGATCCCGCACGATCGGGCAGGTCATGCAGTGGCCGCCGCCCCGGCCGCGCCCCAGCTCGGCGCCGACGATGGTGATGACCTCGACCCCCGCCTTGCGCAGCAGGGTGTTGGTCTGGGTGTTGCGGTCGTAGGTGAACACCACGCCCGGCTCCAGGGCCACCGCGTTGCTGCCGCTGTCCCACTGCTGTCGCTCGGAGGCGTAGACGTCCCCGCCGGTCGAAGCAGAAGAGCGCGAGCACGCCGAAGACGAGGATCGGCACCACCTTGGCGATGGTGACGATCCGGGTGATGGCCGCCGCTTCCTTTCACACCACGGCTGATCAGCCAGAAGAACAGCCACAGGCCGACGGAGGAGAGCACCACGGCCAGCACGGTGTCGCCGTCGCCGAGCGGGCGTGCGATCGCTCCGATGGTCGACATGATCAGCACCCAGTACGTCACCTTGCCGACACAGGCGCTGGCCCAGTAGCCGAAGGCGGAGAAGAACCCGAGGTACTCGCGGTCGGGCACCACCGCAGATGGGCGGTGCGGAGACGTCATCCGGTGACCCGGGCGAGATTATCAGCGAAATCTCCTGAATGCCCGGCCAGTTTGCCCCCGATGCCCGATCGGCGAATCAGTCCTATCGTGCTGTCATGGAGCATGCACTGAGTCCCGCCACACTCGCCGAGCTGCGCCGCCCGCGCCCCTACCCCGCGGTGTCCGTACTGACCCCGACGCACCGCAGGGAGCCCGAGAACACCCAGGACCCCGTCCGGCTGCGCAATGTCGTGGCCGACGCGAAGAAGCAGCTGGAGGCGGATCCCGCGGTCAGCCGGGAGCGGCGGATCGACGTCGTCCGGCAGCTGGAGGAAGCGCTCGCCGAGGTCGATCTGACGCACGCCGAGGACGGGCTGGTGATCTTCGCCGCCCCGGGTGAGCACCAGGTGTGGTCACTGGCGCGCCCGGTGCCCGAACGCGTGGTCCTCTCGGACACCTTCCTCACCCGCAACCTCGTCTCGGCGCAGGCCGCCGAACGGCCGTACTGGGTGCTCTCGGTCTCCGCGGACCGGGTCACGCTGTGGAACGGCGGCGCCGAACACGTCGTCGAGGCGCACGCCGGAGGCTTCCCGCTCACCCGGAGCGTGGACAACTTCGACGCCGAGCGCCAGGAGCGGATCGGCGATCTGCCGAGCACCTTCCGCGACGAGGGCACCCGGCACTTCCTGCGGGAGGCCGACACCGCGATCGGCAAGCTGCTGCGCGAGGATCCGCGCCCGCTGTACGTCACGGGCGAGACCGCCGCGCTGTCCCTGCTCGACGAGGTCGGCAGCGTCACCAAGGACGCCGTCCACGTCCGGCACGGCGGCCTCTCGCACGCCACCCCGGACGCGGTCTGGCAGGCGGTACGGCCCATGGTCGCCGCCGACGGGCGCAGGACCACCGACGAGGTGGCCCGGGAGCTGGAGACGGCCCGGGGCCGCAAGGCGTACGCGGCCGGCCTCGACGAGGTCTGGCAGAGCGCCCGCGAGGGCCGGGTCCGGCTGCTGGCGGTCGAGGAGAACTACCGCGCGACCGTCCGCGACGACTCCGGCGACCATCTGATCCCGGCCGAGAGCGGCGACCTCGACGCCCGCGAGGACATCGTGGACGAGATCGTCGAGCAGTGCCTGGAGACCGGCGCCGACGTCCGCTTCGTACCGGACGGCACGCTGGGCGATGCCACCGGCATCGCGGGAATCCTGCGCTACTGAGGCCGTCACACGCTCCCGAACAGCGCGCTCAGGCCCTCGTCGACGGCCGACTCGACATCCTCCTGCCCGGCCGCGACGACGGCGTAGCTCCGCAGCAGGAAGCTGCGCAGCGCCGCGCTGTCGAACTGGAGCAGGGCAAGCCCGTGCGGCGAATGGAACTCCAGCACCGTACGGGCCGGGCCGCACGGCCAGATGTGCACGTCACCGCTCCCGGCCGGACCGCGCAGCCCCTCCGCCAGCAGCGTCCGCGCGAAGGTCCAGGTGACACCGTCGCCGTCGAGTGAGATCTCGGACGGAAAGTCGATGTGCACGGCCAGCGGGTCCGCCGAGCGGTAACGGAGCGTGGCGGGAGCGGGCAGCTCCTGCTCGTCGGCGGTGATGAGGCGCGCGCGAACCGGTTGTTCAAGGGTGATGTCCATCATGATCTCCCCCGTGGTCTGAGAAGTCGGACCGGCCGAAGCCGATGTGTCTTTACGACCCCGCAGACGCCGCTTGCATTACGCCCGAGCCGGATTCTCCGACGTGACCTGCGTCACGATCAAAGGGGGTATTTCACCCTTACGGCTGCGCACTTACCCAAAGCCACCACGGGAGGCCGGGAGTTCCCGAACACGTTGCCGTCGAACACGCGGGTGAGCATCCGCCCGTCGCCCCCGACGCCCCGTCAAACCGCGTAGCCTGTCTACGACTTGACCCCCCGACGGAGTACTTCATTCGCATGGCGAGATCGCCCCGTGAAGACTGTGGCATATGCCAGATGCACCACCGTATCGTGTGTTGCCAAATCCCTTACAGCGCGTCGCGGGCTGTGCAACAGTCGTAACGGTCCCTCCGTCAATCTGGTCGTACCGTCCCCTTCACCGGAGTGCGTCATGCCGTCCCATCTTTCTGCGGACCGCCCAGCCGCCCAGCCGCCCGGACGCGGCTCGGTCGACGCGCTGATATCGCAGGCACGGCGTCTCAAGGGCGACGTGGACGCCGTACGGCGGGACACGCCAAGTGACGCCTCGGACCCGCAGGAACGCTGGCAGCGCGCGCTGTACGACCTCGCGCTCACCCACCTCGACGACCTCGACGCCCACTTGGCCCAGCTGCGGGAGGGACCGCCGCCGGTGCCCGCCGCACCGGCGACGCCCGCCGCCCCCGAGCCCGTGCCGCCCGCCCCGCGCAGCGGCTCGCTGCTCAGCCGGGTCGGCAGCGCGGAGTGGAACCTGCTGACGGACGAGGCCAGTTGGTCCGGCGAGCTGTACCAGATCCTCGGCCGGGACGCCTCCGCTCCCCCGCTCACCCTCGACGAGCTGCCGTCCGTCGTGCTCGACGAGGACCGGCCGAAGCTGACCGCGATGGTCACCGACTGCCTCGTCGACGCCAAGCCCATCGACGGGGAGTTCCGCGTCGTCCGCCCGGGCGGCGAGGAACGGACCGTCCACATGATGGGCGAGCCCGTGCTCGGCGCCGACGGCAGCACCGCCGCGATGTGGGCCGTGCTGCGTGACGTCAGCGAACTGCGCCGCAGCCAGCGCGCGGTGAGCGAGACCCGTGACTCGCTCCAGCGCCAGCAGCACCGCGCGCAGACCGAGCACCGGCTGGCGGTCGAGCTGCAGGAGGCCGTGCTGCCGCCGTGGCGCGGCTCCCTGCGGCTCCCGCACCAGGGTCCGGAGACCCTGGACCTCGCGGCCCGCCATCTGCCGTCGGCGACCAGCTCGCTGATCGGCGGCGACTGGTACGACGCACTCGAACTCCCGGGTGGGGAGACGCTGTTGAGCGTCGGAGACCTCACCGGACAGGGCGTCGCCGTGGCCTCGGGCATGGCGACCCTGCTGGGCGCCGTGCGCGGCATGGCGATGGCCGGCACCGAGCCGGGCCAGCTGATGTCCTGGCTCAACCAGTTGCTCGACGCCACCGTGCAGCCGGCCCTCGGCAGCGCGGTCTGCTGCCGCTACCGGCCCGCAACCCGCACCCTGGTCTGGGCGCAGGCAGGACACCCCGCCCCGCTGCTGTTCCGCGGCGGGACGGGGCGCAGGCTGGCAGCACCGGACGGCGTCCTGCTGGGCGCAACGACCGGTGCCGCGTACGACCAGGCCGAAGTGACCCTGGAGACCGGCGACCTGCTGCTGCTGCACACGGATGGACTGGTGTCCGGGCACAGCGGCGGCACGGATGCCGTGGACCGCCTCCTCGACCTGGCTCCGCGCTTCGGCGCGGCGCGCACCGCACAGGACTGCGTGCGGATGGTCGTGGAGGAGTTCGGCGAGACCCAGCGCGAGGCAGACGCCTGTGTACTGGTCGCCAGGGTGACGTCCTGATCCTCGGACGGACTCGATCCTGAGGTGGTGCCGAGCGCAGGGCCCCTATGCCCGTGCGCTGTTCCCGCCCTTCGCCGTCCTGGGCAGGGCCAGCTTGATCTCCTCCCGCAGCTCGTGGATCCTCGGGTAGCTGGAGTACTCGGCGGTCAGCCGGTACATCTGGCGCAGCCGGTCCCAGGTGCGGTGGGAGGAGTTCGATCCCATCGACACCAGCGCGAGGCGCGCGTAGCGGTCGGCCTGTTCGGGGTCGTCGGCGATGAAGCAGGCGGAGGCCATGGACAGGAAGTCGAAGATCTTCGACCGCTGCCGTCCGTCGATCCGCAGGGCCAGGGCCTTCTCCGCGTAGTGCTGGGCGTGCGCGGCCGCTTGGGGCTCGAACTCCGCCAGCGTGCGGTAGGCCAGGGCCTGCATGCCGTACAGGTCCTCCTCCTTGAAGGTCTGCATCCAGCTCGGGGGCGGCACATCGCCCTTGTCGGAGACGAACAGGTCCTCCGCCTGTCCGAGGGTGCGGCGCATCGCCTGGCCCTTGCCCATGGATGCCTGTGCCCAGGCCTCGATGGTGTAGAGCATCGCCCGGGTCCGCGGCAGCACCTCGGCGCCGGAGCCGGACTGGGCGAGCTTCATCAGGTCCAGTGCGTCGTCGGGCCGGCCCAGGTGCACCATCTGGCGAGCCGCTCGGGAGAGCGCCTCCCCGGCGCGGGGCCGGTCGCCGCCCTCACGGGCCGCGTGGGCGGCGATGACGAAGTACTTCTGGGCCGTGGGCTCCAGGCCGACGTCATGTGACATCCAGCCCGCGAGGACGGCGAGATTGGCGGCGACGCCCCACAGGCGCCGCTGAAGGTGTTCCGGGTGCCGGTAGGCGAGCATGCCGCCCACTTCGTTGAGCTGTCCCACGACCGCCTTGCGTTGCAGCCCGCCACCGCGGGCGGCGTCCCAGGCCCGGAACACCTCTACGGAACGCTCCAGTTCCTCGATCTCCTGCGACCCGATGGGGGCGGCCTCGTAGCGGTCGAACCCAGCGGGGTCGGCGTGCAGGGGATCGTCGAATCGGGGAGCGTCGGCCTTGAGAGTCGGATCGGTGTGCAGCCAGTCCTGCATGGCGCTGCTGAGTGCGGATCCCGCGGCGAGCGCGGCACCCGCGCCCACCAAGCCGCGTCGGTTGAGCATGAGGTCCATTCCCGTGAATTCGGTGAGGACCGCAGCTGTCCGTTCGGGCGCCCACGGCACGCCGTCGGGATGTTCCACACTCCCGCCGCCCTGCCGTTTCCCTGTACGCCCGTGCCGGACCAGACCGAGGTCCTCAATGGTCACGACACGGCCGAGTCGCTCGGTGAACAGAGCCGCCAGCACCCGCGGCACCGGATCGCGCGGGATCTCTCCCATGTCGATCCAACGCCGCACCCGCGAAGTGTCGGTCGACAGCTGAGGGTGGCCCATGGCCGCCGCCTGCCGGTTGACCAGCCTCGCGAGTTCGCCCTTGGACCAGCCGGCCAGGCCGAACAGGTCCGCGAGGCGGGTGTTGGGTTGTCCGTTCACATCAAGCCCCCAGGTTCTCGGCTGAGTTGACAGTAGCCCGGTGAGAGTTGCCGGGCGACTATTCGCCAGGGTTCGCCAGGGTGCGCCAGATGGTGTGCCACTGGGCATCGGGTGTCAGGTAGGAACGCGCCACCCCGACCCGGTCGCCGCTCTGCAAAGGGCGCATTCCCCAGGGTGCACCCGTGCGGCCGGGCCGGGTAGCGCGTTTGCGCAGAGCAGGCACTGCAGGCACACGAAGGGATCTGTTTCGCCCATGTACGCAGCATCGTCCTCCGTGTCCGCCCCGCCCCGGACGCTGCACTCCCGCCCGGCGGGCAGCGGCCCCTACCTCGACCCCGCCCGCTCGGCGGCGGCCCCCGTCATCGGAGCGGGCCGTCCGCGGCGCGCGGCGGGGCTCGGCAACCAACCGCTCAGCGGGAGACTCGACTTGTCCGGCCCTCAGGGCGCCCAGCTGCGTACGGCCATCGCGTCGGTGCACCGGATCTGCCCGGAGTTCGCTCCGGTGCAGGTGCTGCGCCGGAGCGGGCGGTCCGTACTCCTCGTGGGGACGACAGGACGCAGCACGGCCGTCGCCAAGTGTTTACTCGACCACTCCCCGGTGTGGGCCGAGCGGATCAGGCACGAAATAGCTGCCTACCGCTCGTTCGTCCGGCATCGCCCGCCCGTGCGGGTGCCCCGGCTGATCGCGGCGGATCCGGACAACTGCACCCTGGTCATCGAGCGGATGCCGGGGCGCGTGGCGGCCCTTCAGCGGCACCCGTCCGAGGCCCCGCCCCGCTCGGATGTCAGGGCGGCCCTGGCGGCGATCTGCCGGCTGAACGCCTGGCGGCCGCCGGCGGGCACCTTCGACGCCCCGCTGGACTACGCCTCGCGCATCTCCCGCTATCACGAGCTGGGGCTGCTCACCGACCGGGACATGGGCGATCTGCAGAAGCTGCTGCACGGCATCGCGCACTCGGCGGGCCGGCAGGGCATGGGCCAGTTCTGCCACGGCGAGGCACTCCTGTCGAACGTCCTGCTCTCACCAGCCGGTCCAGTGCTGGTGGACTGGGAGCACGCGGGCTGGTACCTGCCGGGGTACGACCTGGCCACCCTGTGGTCGGTCCTCGGGGACGCGCCGGTCGCGCGTCGGCAGATCAGTCAGATCGCCCAGTCGGCGGGTCCGGCCTCACGGGACGCGTTCCTGGTGAACCTGATGCTCGTGCTGACCCGTGAGATCCGTACCTACGAGACGGCGGTGCAGCGTTCGATGCGCGAAACGACCCCGGCGGCACCGGGCTCGGCCCACCCGGGTGCTGCGCCGTCCGGCGAGGAACAGCGCCTGCTGCTCAGGCGGCTGCACGACGACTGCCAGCTGGCCCGACGGGCCGTCCGAGCTGCGGTCGGCACTCGCTGACGGGGACGGCGGTCCGCGGTGCGCCCTGAAGGACGGCGCACCGCGGCCCTTCGTATGCACGCCTCTTCCCCTGCCCCTGGGCATGACTGACGGATCGTCGGCAGGCCGGCACCACGGACGCGATGCCCGGCCCGGCACGGCTCATCGCGCCCGACCGTCCCAGGAGGCTGCATTGCGACGATCCGTCACCGCCCTGAGGGGAGCCGCCGGTCCGGTGGCCTGTGCCTCGCTGATGCTCCCCCTGCTCGGCGCGGCCCCCTCCCCGTCCCAGTCGTCCGCACTGCTCCTGCAGTCGGCGTTCTCCTCGTCCAGGACCCGACCTATGTGTCCTGGAACTACTCCTTGCGCTCCACCGATGGTTACATCGCCCAGCACCTGAAGGCGAAGGACGTCGGCTGGCAGGCGGGCAACTGGTACGTCAACGCCAAGTCGATCGGCCTGGAGCACGAGGGTTTCCTGGCCAACCCGGACGCCTGGTACACGGAGGCGATGTACCGCTCCTCGGCCCGGCTGGTGAAGTACCTCGCCAAGAAGTACGGCATCCCGCTGGACCGGCAGCACATCCTCGGCCATGACACGGTGCCGGGGCCGACCAGCGGGACGATCAGGGCCATGCACACCGACCCCGGCCCGTACTGGGACTGGCAGCACTACTTCGAGCTGCTCGACCGCCCGTTCGAGCCGACCGCCGGGAAGAACAGCGGTGCGGTGACGATCCGCCCGGACTACGCCACGCACCGGCCCGAGTACCCGGGCTGCACGGCAGCGGGCGAACCGTGCGCGCCCCACGGGTCGAGCGCGGTAGGGCTGTACTCCGGCCCCGGCACGTCGTACCCCCTGATCAAGGACGTCGGCCTGGGGACGACCCCGGGCACCGGGGTGAACGATCTGTCGTCCCGGGTCTCCACCGGCCAGCAGTACGCGGTCGCCGGGCGGGACGGGGACTGGACGGCGATCTGGTACCTGGGCCAGAAGGCCTGGTTCCACAACCCGGCGAAGGAGCCGACGGCCGTGAACGCGACGGGGCTGGTGGTGACGCCGAAGCAGGGCCTGGACGAGATCCCGGTACGGGCGGGCCTCTCCGGAGGCGTCCGCCTATCCGGAGGGGGTGCCCGCGCAGCCGGTGTCGCCGCTGCCGTACCGGCTGGCCAAGGGGCAGAAGTACGTGGCCGGGGACAAGGTGCCCGGCCAGTACTACTACGCGGTGACGTTCGACGAGGCCTCGCACCGGCTGGTGACCGGCAAGGATCTGTACTACGAGATCCAGTTCGGCCACCGGGTGGCGTTCGTGAGGGCCGCGGACGTGACGGTCGTGCCCGCGGCCGGCCAGCCGCCTCAGACCTGCTGGAACAGCTCCGCCGGAAGCGGCTTCAGCAGGGCGTAGAGGTCGTCGGTGATGGGGCGGTCCCAGGCGGCGATGGTCACCAGGACATTGTCGCTGCGGTCGAACTGCACGCAGGAGATCCGGCTCTCGGAGAGCTTGAGACGGCGCACGATCAGGAGGTTGTCGCCCTGCATCACCGGCACGTCCTCGGTGCCGACGACGGTGACCTCCTCGTCGTTCTCCAGCGCCAGCAGCAGCTGGGCGACCTCGAAGGGGATCTCGCCCTCGGCGACCTCCCGGGCCGGGGAGCCTTCGGGCAGATTGCCGATGATCATCGCGGGGCCTCGGCCGCCGAACAGGTCGTAGCGCAGGAAAACGCCCTGGCAACTGCCGTCGGGGGCGGGCAGCAGTCCGGCGCCCAGATTGCCGGGCCAGTCGCCCGGATCCATGGCCAGTACGTCGAAGTCGGGCCCGGCGGGCGTGGCGCTGCGGCGGCGGAGGAACGACATATCGCCATGCTACTTGGCCGTGCGCGCAACTGGGGTGCCGCCCTGTGCCGTCGAGCGGGTGCGGCACCTTGTCCGGCGTTGTTGTGTCGTTTCTCAGTCCTCTGGCGGCGACGGCGGTACCACCGCGATCGGGCTTGCCGCGTGCAGCAGGACCGCCTGTGTGACCGAGCCCAGCATGCGGGCCGGGGCCAGAAGGCGGCGGCGGTGGCGGCCCACCACGGTCAGTTCCGCGTCCTTGGAGGCTGCGACCAGGTGGCCGGCCGCGTCGCCGGGGGCCACGTACGGGTCGGTGTGGATGTCCGGATGGCGGGCCTGGTGCGGGGCCAGGAAGCCGTCCACGAGAGCGCGTGTCTCGTTCTCGACGGACTGGTCGTCGACGGTCGGGGGCAGGATCTGGCCGGGTGCGGCTGTCCAGATCTGCACGGGCGACGGGTAGGCGGCCACCACCTGGAGGCGGGCGCCGCGCCGGGCGGCCTCGGCGAAGGCGAGATCGAGGACGGCCTCGTCGGGGCTGTCGACCTGGAGACCGACGACGACTCTGGGGCCGGGTCCGGTCGGTACGCCCTCGTGGACCTCGCGGCCCGGTCGGGGGACCACGACGACGGGGCATTCGGCGTCCCGTGCGGCGGCCATGCCGTTGGAGCCCAGGATCAGGCTGGCGAAGCCGCCCCGGCCACGGGAGCCGAGGACCAACAGCTGGGCCGTGGCACCCAGTTCCGGCAGCACGGCGCTCGGGGCGCCCTCCAGAGCGACGTACTCCGTGTCCGGCCGGTCCGGCACCTCGGCCAGATGGCTGCGCACCTGTCCGAGCACCGGATCCTCCTCCGCGTCCGGCGGTCCCGACACCAGCACATCGGCCTGCAGCCAGGCCGCGTACTGCCGTACGTGGACCACGCGCAGCGGCGCCTCGCGGCCGCGGGCGGCGTCCAGGGCCCAGTCCAGGGCCCGCAGGCTGTCGTCCGAACCGTCGACCGCCGCGATGACCGGCAGGGTGCTCATGGGTTCCTCGCTTCCCGAGTACGACCGTCCCCTTCCGGGGGCCAGCCTGGCTCAGGCCCCGGTCCCGGGAGGGTGCTGGAGGTCGCGTGTCCGGAAAAACGGGCGGAACACCGCCGGATCGGCCCGCCGGACCGGCCCGCCGGACCGGCTTCCGGCGGGCGCGGCTCAGGTGAGGTCGAACTCGCCCTCCCGTGCGCCCGACACGAAGGCGCCCCATTCGGCGGGTGTGAAGATCAGCGAGGGGCTTTGTGGGCGGCCGCTGTTGCGCATCGCGATGAAACCCTCGACAAAGGCGATCTGGACGTCCCCCAGACCGCGGCTGGTCGAGTGCCACTCGGCGTTGCTGAGGTCCAGCTCCGGCTTGTCCCAGCCCGTGAGCGGGTGCTGCTGGATGGTGGTGCTCTCGGCCACGTCCGTGCTCCTCCCGGTTCGTCGTCCGCGGCCAGCCTAGCGATCGGTCCGGGGTGCCAACAGGCCACGTGAGGGGGACCTTTGCGGAGTGCTCTCACGAGTCGGGGGGCTCGGCTCCCACGAGCCACATGGAGAAGAACTGCGAGCCCCCGCCGTAGGCGTGCCCCAGGGCCCTGCGGGCGTCCGCGACCTGGTGTTCCCCGGCCTGTCCGCGCACCTGGAGGGCGGCCTCCGCGAACCGGATCATGCCGGATGCGCCGATCGGATTGGAGGACAGGACACCGCCCGACATGTTGACGGGCAGGTCGCCGTCGAGTTCGGTCACCCCTGCCTCGGTGAGCTTCCAGCCCTCGCCCTCGGCGGCGAAGCCGAGGTTCTCCAGCCACATCGGCTCGTACCAGGAGAACGGCACGTACATCTCGACGGCGTCGATGTCCCGGCGCGGGTCGGCGATGCCGGCCTGCCGGTAGACGTCGGCGGCGCAGTCCTTGCCGGCCTGCGGTGACACCGCGTCCTTGCCCGCGAAGAGGGTGGGCTCGCTGCGCATCGCGCCGCCGTGCATCCAGGCGGGCGGCCGGGGTGCGCGGGCGGCTCCGGCGCGGTCGCTGAGGATCATGGCGCAGGCGCCGTCGGAGGAGGGGCAGGTCTCCGAGTAGCGGATGGGATCCCACAGCATGGGCGAGGCCTGGACCTTCTCCAGGGTGATGTCGTGCTCGTGGAGGTGGGCGTAGGGGTTCTTCAGGGCGTTGCGCCGGTCCTTGTAGGCGACGAGGGAGCCGATGGTGTCGGGGGCGCCGCTGCGGCGCATGTACGCGCGCACGTGCGGGGCGAAGAAGCCGCCGGCGCCGGCGAGCAGCGGCTGCTGGAAGGGGATCGGCAGGGACAGGCCCCACATCGCGTTGGACTCGGACTGTTTCTCGAAGGCGCAGGTCAGTACCGTGCCGTGGACGCGGGAGGCGACGAGGTTCGCCGCGACCAGCGCGGTGGAGCCGCCGACCGAGCCGGCGGTGTGCACCCGCAGCATGGGTTTGCCCACCGCGCCGAGCGCGTCGGCGAGATACAGCTCGGGCATCATGACGCCCTCGAAGAAGTCGGGCGCCTTGCCGATCACGACGGCATCGACGTCGGCCCAGGTCAACTCGGCGTCGTCCAGGGCCCTTTGGGACGCCTCGCGCACCAGTCCGGCGATGGACATGTCCCGGCGCGCCGCCACATGTTTGGTCTGGCCGATCCCGACGACGGCCACGGGTTCCTTGCTCATCGCGGATCCCCTTCCAGTACGGCGACCAGGTTCTGTTGCAGACAGGGGCCGGAGGTGGCGTGGCCGAGGGCCCGGTCGGACTCGCCGCGGTGGATACGGGCGGCGGCCTCACCGATGCGGATCAGCCCGGCGGCCATCACCGGGTTGGCGGCGAGGGCGCCGCCGGAGGGGTTGACACGCACGGTGTCGTCGAGGCGGAGCGCCTTGCGCAGGACGACCTCCTGGGCGGTGAACGGCGCGTGCAGCTCGGCGGTGTCGACGGGCCGTTCGAAGGCGCCTGCCTTCTCGGCGGCGAGGCGGGTCGAGGGTGAGTCGGTCAGGTCGCGGACGCCGAGCGAGTGGGCCTCGATGCGGTGGTCGATGCCCCGGATCCAGGCGGGGCGGGCGCACAGGTCCCGGGCGCGGTCACCGGCGGCGAGGATGACGGCGGCGGCGCCGTCGCCGATGGGCGGGCAGTCGCCGGTGCGCAAGGGCCGTACGCGATAGTCCCCTTGGGGCACCGGGCCTCGTAGCTGTGCGTGCGGGTTGTCGGTCGCGCGGCTGCGGGCGGCGATCGTCGCGAGCTGGGGTTCGTCGGTCTCGCCCGCGTCGATGAGGGCCTGGGCCTGGAGGGCGGCGAGGGCTATCGAGTCCGGCCACAGGGGGGCGACGTAGTACGGGTCGAGCTGGCGGGTGAGGACGTCGCGCAGGGAACCCGGGGAGGACTTGCCGTAGGAGTAGACGAGGGCGGTGTCGGCGTCGCCGGTGAGGAGTTTGGTCCAGGCCTCGTACAGGGCCCAGGCGCCGTCCATCTCGACGTGCGACTCGGAGATCGGGGGCCAGGCGCCCACGCCGTCGAGGGCGAGGGTGAAGGAGAAGGCGCGCCCTGCGAGGTAGTCGCTGGAGCCCGAGCAGGTGAAGCCGATGTCGGCGGTCTTCAGCCCGGTCCGGTCGAGGACCTCGTGCAGGACCGGCATCAGCATCTCGACCTCGGAGCGGTCGTCGCTGGTGCGGCGGTGGTCGGTCTGGGCGAAGGCGACGACGGCGATCTCGCGGGTCACAGCAGCTCCCTGTAGGTGTCGTAGTCCGCGTCGGGCTCGCCGGTCGGCCGGTAGTGGTCGGGGAAGCGGGAACCCTCGGTCCACACCGGTTCCACCCGCAGCCCCATACGGACCTGGTCGTAGGGGATGCCGGCGATCCGGCCGTGCAGGGCGAGGCCGGCGCCGTCGAGGGCGATGTGGGCGTAGACGTACGGGACTTCGATGTCGAGGTTCTTCGCCTTGATGTTGACGATGCAGAAGGTCGTGACCGTGCCGTGCGGGCCGACTTCGACCTGTTCCGAGGTGGCGACCCCGCAGGTGGGGCAGGCGCCTCGGGGCGGGACGTACACCTTGCGGCAGGACGGGCAGCGTTCGCCGACGTTGCGGCGCTCTGCGAGGGCGTTGATGTAGGCGCTCTGGGCGCGTCCTGGCGTGTAGGTGTAGTCGAGCCGGGCGTGGGCGACGATGCCGGTGACCATGTTCTCGAACTGACCGGAGTGGCCGCCGGGTTGGGCGGGATCGCCGTCGTACGGCTCGAAGCAGGCGATGTCGGTGATGGCGCCGGTGCGTTCCTCGGCCCAGCGGACGCGGACGCGCAGACCGGTGCGGACGGCGTCCGGGCCGGGGGCGTCGAGGGCGTGCAGAAGGGCGGTGTCGGCGCCGTCGAGGCGGACCAGGGCCCAGGCGAAGGGGGTGTCCAGGGGCTGGCCGCGGCGGGGTTCGTGGTTCCAGGCCCAGGTGGTGACGGTGCCGGTGGGGGCGACCTCGGCCAGGTCGCGGAGCTCCTCGGCGGTGACCGGGTCGTACTCGACGGGTGGGACGAGGGTGCGGCCGTCGGTGGTGCGCACCCCGAGGACGACACGTTCGCGCAGTCCGGTGAGGAAGGCGCTCTGGACGGGGCCGAGGGAGCGGGTGAAGGGGAACTCGACGACGAGGGGGGCTTTGAGGACTTCGGGCATGGGGGCTCCTCAGGCGCGCTTGTAGTGGGGCGGTCGCTTCTCCGCGAAGGCGCGGGCGCCCTCCTTGGCGTCGGCGGTGTCGAAGACCGGCCAGCCGCGCTTGAGTTCGGCGGCGAGGCCCTCGGTCTCGGTCAGCTCGGCGGTCTCGTACACCGACGCCTTGACGGCCTCGACGGCGAGCGGGCCGCAGGCGTTGATCTGTTCGGCGATCTCCAGTGCCTTGGTGAGAGCGGTGCCGTCGGGGACGACATGGCCGATCAGGCCGATACCGGCGGCCTCTTGAGCGCTGTAGGGCCGGCCGGTGAGCAGCATTTCCAGGGCGTGGGTGCGCGGGATCTGGCGTTGCAGCCGGACCGTGGAGCCGCCGATCGGGAACAGGCCCCGTTTGACCTCGAAGAGGCCGAAGGTCGCGGATGCCCCGGCGACCCGGATGTCGGTGCCCTGGAGGATCTCGGTGCCGCCGGCCACGCAGTACCCCTCGACGGCGGCGATCACCGGTTTGCGCGGGCGGTGGTGGCGCAGCATGGCCTTCCAGTGCAGGTCGGGGTCGGCGGTGAGCCGGTCGCGGTAGCGCTCGCCCGCCATGCCCTTCCCCGCGAGGGCCTTGAGGTCCATGCCCGCACAGAACGCGCCGCCCGCGCCGGTCAGCACGATCGAGCGGACGGAGTCGTCCTCGTCGGCCTCGATCCAGCCGTCGAACAGGCCGACGAGCATGGGCAGCGACAGCGCGTTCTTGGCCTCGGGCCGATTCAGTGTGAGCACGAGTGTGGCGCCCTCGCGGCGCACGGTGAGGTGTTCGGTTCCACCCATCGCCCGTCTCCCCTCTTGAGAACGAGAACAGGTTGCAGGAGGCGACGGAGCACTTCAAGAGTTTTCTGACAGACAGTCAGATTTGTTGTGCGCGGAGTCTTCACAGTCGAGCCGCCCTTTGCTCTGATGACCGGCAACCGAGGGGCAGCGAGGTCAGGAGGAGCGGTGGAGTACAACCTTGCCGACCTGTTCGAGTCGGTCGTGGACGTGGTGCCGGACCGCGAGGCGCTGGTGTACCTCGACCACCCGGGCACGGGCGCGGAGCGCCGGCTGACGTACGCCGAGCTGGACGCGGCGGCCAACCGGATCGGGCACCATCTGCTGGACAGCGGGATCCGCCCCGGTGAGCACCTCGGGCTGCACCTCTACAACGGCGTCGAGTACCTCCAGACCGTGCTCGGCTGCCTCAAGGCGCGGATCGTGCCGGTCAACGTCAACTACCGGTATGTGGAAGAGGAGTTGGTCTACCTCTACCGGGACGCCGATCTGGTGGCGGTCGTCTTCGACGCCGAGTTCGAGGGCCGGGTGGCGGTGGCTCGGCCGCGGGCTCCGATGCTCCGGCATCTGGTGCGGGTGGGGGGCGGTTCGCTCGGCGTGCCATTCGCCGAGGCCGAGGCGGCGGGCTCACCTGAGCGGGGGTTCCCGGCGCGGTCGGGCGACGACCAGTTCATCATCTACACCGGCGGCACCACGGGGATGCCCAAGGGAGTCATGTGGCGCCAGGAGGACCTGTTCTTCGCGGGGCTCGGCGGCGGGGCGCCGACCGGCGAGCCGGTCAAGAAGCCCGAGGAGCTCGCCGAGCGGGTCGCGGCCGGCGGGTCCGGGATCACCTTCTTCCCCGCTCCCCCGCTGATGCACGGCACCTCCACCCTCACCGCGTTCATCGGCTTCAATTTCGGTCAACGGGTCGTGCTGCACCGCAAGTTCGTGCCCGAGGAGGTGCTGCGCACGATCGAGAAGGAGAAGGTCACCAGCATGTCGCTGGTCGGCGACGCGATGCTGCGGCCGCTCATCGACGCGCTCAGTGGGCCGCTGAAGGGCACGGACTGCTCGTCGATGTTCAGCGTCTCCTCGTCCGGGGCGATCATGTCGGAGACCGTGCGCCGGCAGTTCCTGGAGCTCGTGCCGAACGTGATGCTGCTGAACAACTTCGGCTCCTCCGAGTCCGGCTTCAACGGTACGGCCACCGAGGACGCGGGCCCCGAGCGCGGCTTCCGGATCCGCGTCAACTCCCGTACACAGGTCGTCGATCCGGCCACACGGAAGCCGATCGGTGTCGGCGAGGTGGGCCGGGTCGCCCAGTGCGGGCACGTGCCGCTCGGCTACTACAACGACCCCGCCAAGACCGCCGAGACCTTCTTCGAGAAGGACGGGCAGCGGTGGGTGCTGCTCGGGGACATGGCGACCGTTGACGAGGAGGGCGTCGTGACCGTCCTCGGCCGCGGTTCGCAGTGCATCAACACCGGTGGCGAGAAGGTGTACCCGGAGGAGGTGGAGCAGGCACTGAAGTCCCATCCGGACGTGTACGACGCGCTGGTCGCCGGGGTGCCGGACACGAAGTGGGGCCACCATGTGGCGGCCGTCGTCCAGCTCCGCGAGGGCGCGGACCGGCCCTCCCTTGAGGACATCCAGACGCACTGCCGCTCCCATCTCGCCGGGTACAAGATCCCCCGCCAGCTGGTCGTCACGGACGCCATCCGCCGCTCGCCGAGCGGGAAGGCGGACTACCGGTGGGCTCGGGAGGTGGCAGGAGCGGCGCAGGGTTGACGACGGGCGGCTGTGAGGCCCGTTCCGGCGCTGGTCACTGGCCTGAACGGGCCTGTGGTGAGGCCGTGCGGCCGTCGCACCGCGTGCCAAGGCATGGCGGACCTGGGATTCTGATGAAGGAGCACTGACCATGGCCTGACGGATGGTGGTGGTGGTCGGCATGGTTGCGGTTGAACCGGGCGAGCCAGTCACACCAGCCTCCGGGGTCGATCCCGTGGGCGCGCCCTATCTGCCCGGGCGGTTCGCCATCCCGGCCAGGCCCCCCACCTTCCTGCGCCGCGGGCGTCTGCAGCGCCACCTCGACCTGGGCCGGACGACGCCGTTGACCATGGTCAACGGGGCCGCCGGGGCGGGCAAGACCCTGCTGGTCGCCGACTGGGCCGCGAGTCTGGACGGGCCGGTCGTCTGGCTCACCGCCGACGCCGGCCAGACACCCGGCCTGTTCTGGGCCTATCTGCTGGAGGCCCTGCACCACCGGGACGTGCTCGCTCCCGCCGAGGTCGGCTTCCCGGCGGACGCGCACCGGGTGGACCGCAAGCTGCTGGCCCGCCTCGCCGTCGGCCTCGCGGCCCGGGAGCGGCCCGTGGTCGTCGTACTCGACGAGTTCGAGCGGGTGACCGGCCCCGCCGTCAGCGAGCAGGTGGAGTTCGTCCTGCGGCACGCCTGGCCCGGCCTGCGCCTGGTGCTCGTCACCCGCACCGAGCCCCTGCTGCCGCTGCACCGGTACCGCGCGGCAGGCACCCTCACCGAGGTCCGCAACGCCGACCTGGCCTTCACGCCGGGGGAGGCGGTCGGTCTGCTCGGGCTGCACGGTCTGGATCTGTCCGTGGACGCGGCGGGTGCGCTGGTGGAGCGGACCGGGGGCTGGGCGGCGGGCCTGCGGCTGTGCGCCCTGGCCGCGCAGAAGGCCGATGACGCCGAGACCTGTCTCAAGGAGTTCGAGGCCGGGCACAGTACGGTCGCCGACTATCTGCTCGACGAGGTGCTCAAGCGGCAGCCTGCCGAGACGCAGGACCTGCTGCTGCGCGTCAGCGTTCTGGAACGGTTCTCCGCCGCTCTCGCGAACACCCTCACGGGCCGGTCGGACGCCGGGCCGATCCTGAACGAACTGCGCCGCCAGAACGCCTTCGTGGAGTCGCTGGGGCACTCGTGGTACCGGCTGCACCCCCTGTTCGGCGAGATCCTGCGCTCCTACCTGGAAGTGACCCGGCCCGGTCTGCGTCCCCGGCTCCATCGCCGGGCGGCACGGTGGCTGCGCGCCTCCGGGTACCTCCCGGAGGCGCTGGCCCATGGCGCCGCCGCGGGCGACTGGGAGTTCACCGCCGGCGCACTGGTCGACGACCTGGCCATCGGGCAGCTCTTCACCGGCCTGCGCGCCGAGGGCCTGGCCGACCTGTTCTCCCGTATGGCCCCCGAGAACACGAGCCCCGCCGCCGAACTCGTCCGGGCGGCCCGCGCGCTGACCCACCACGACGTCGACCGAGCTCTGACCCACCTGCATCACGCCGAGCAGACCCTGGCCGACGAGGCGTCCGACCCGGCCGCGGCCCAGCTCAGCTGCGCCCTCCTGGAGGCCCACGCGGCCCGGCTGACCGGCGCCCCGGGCCGGGCGGAGAAGGCGGCCAGGTCGGCCCGGCACCTCCAGGGCGACGTGCCTGCCCGGCTCCTCGAACAGCATCCCGAGCTCAACGCCCTGCTGTTGACCCACCTGGGCACGACTCAGCTGTGGGCCGGGCGGTTCCAGGACGCGCGCGACGCCCTGGACGCCGTCGTCACCTGCCCCACCGGTGCCGCGACGGCACTGCCCCGCCAGGAGAGCCTGAGCCACCTCGCGCTGATCGACTATCTCGACGGCTGGCTCGACCGGGCCGAATCCAAGGCGCTCGCCGCGCATACCGAGACCGAGCGGTACGGGCTGCCCCCGTCGGCGGGGTCGGGCGTGGGCCACCTGGTCCGGGCCGCCGTAGCCGTCGAGCGCGATGAACTGGAGGAGGCCCAGTACCTCCTCGACGAGGCGGCTGGATGCGTTACGGCGGCACAGGGCGACCCGGTGACAGCGGCGGGCCGGGCCCTCACTACGGCACGGCTGCGCCTGGCGCAGGGGGACGCACCCGCTGCTCTCGCCGCGGCCGAGCCCGCCATCGCCGCGGACGTGGTCTCCCCCTGGGTGCGTAGCGGGGTGGCCGCCATCGTCTGCGCCGCCCATCTCGCCGAAGGCCACCCCGAGACGGCCGTGCGGGCGATGCTCGAAGCTCCGGACGACCACGCTTCCTGCACGGTCGAGACGGCACGGGCCCTGCTCGCCGCGGGACGTCCCGGCCCGGCGCTCGACCTGCTCGACGCCCTGCCACCCGAGGACGGTGCCGGTCCCGCCGTCACCGTGCCGGCCCTGCTGGTCCGCGCGCAGGCCTGCGACCAGGCCGGGGACCCGGAGACCGCCCGGCGGATCCTCACCCGGGCGCTCCTGGACGCCCGCCGGGAACGGCTGCGCAGGCCGTTCCTGGACGCCGGGTCCTGGCTGCTGCGGCTGCTGGGTGCGGGGCCGGAGGGACTCGCCGAGGGCTGGCCGCTGCGGGGCCGCGACCTGCCCGGCGCGACCGGGCCCCTCGTCGTGGAGGAGCTCAGCGCCCGCGAGCACGACGTCCTGGTACGGCTCGCGCAGCTGATGTCCACCGAGGAGATCGCGGCCGACCTCTTTGTCTCCGTCAACACGGTCAAGACCCACCTCAAGGGCGTCTTCCGCAAGCTGGCCGTGAACCGGCGCAGCGCGGCGGTGCGGCGGGCACGGGAGCTGGGCCTGCTGTGACCGGCGTCCCGGGCCTCCCCCAGGGCGGGTGAGGCGTCCCCCTGGTCGCGTCGGGTGCCATGGGAGTGGTGGCCGGACAGTCGAGGCCGCCGCCCGGCCGACCGGCCCGAATTTCTGCGAGGTGGCACGTGGCGCACTGGCGGGCTCTGATCGTGCTCGGCGCGGCCCAGTTCCTGATGGTCCTGGACACCGCCGTCATGAACGTCTCGATCAGCCAGCTGGTCGAGGACTTCGACACCGAGGTCACCGCCATCCAGGGCGTCATCACGCTCTACGCGCTGATGATGGCCGCGTTCATGGCCGTCGGCGCCAAGCTGGGCGACATCCTGGGCCGCCGTCGGCTGTTCCTGCTGGGACTGGTCGTCTACGGCGTCGGATCGGGGATCACGGCGGCGGCACCGAGCGTGTGGGTGCTGGCGATCGGCTGGTCGGTCATCGAGGGACTCGGCGCGGCCCTGGTGCTGCCGGCCATGGCGGCGCTGGTCGCGGAGTCCTACCGGGACCGGGAGCGCGCCGTCGCCTACGGCGTCATCGGCGGCCTCGCCGGTGCGGGCATCGCGGTGGGGCCGCTGCTCGGCGGCTGGGTGACGACGTATCTCACCTGGCGGCTGGTCTTCGCCGGCGAGGTCGTGCTCGTGGTGGCCATGCTGTTGTGCCGCCGGATGATCACGGAGGCTCCCCGGAGGGGTCCCCGCCCCGGCATGGACGCCGTCGGCGCGACGTTGTCCGCGAGCGGCCTCGCACTCGGCGTCCTCGGCGTGCTGCAGAGCGGCACCTGGGGCTGGGTCCAGCCCAGGAACCCGCCGTTCACCCTCTTCGGCTTCGCCCCGACGATGTTCGTCATCGGTGCCTCGGCGCTCGTCCTGGGCGCCTTCGTCCGATGGGAGCACCGGCGTACCGCCCGGCGCCGGGATCCGCTGGTGCACCTGGCGTTGCTGGAGCGGCCCGTCCTGCGCGCCGGGCTGCTGACGATGCTCAGCCAGAACCTCATCCTCCTGGGACTGTTCTTCGCCATCCCGCTCTACTTGCAGGTCGTTCAGGGCTTCGACGCCTTCGAGACCGGGCTGCGGCTCATGCCGGTCTCGGTCACCATGCTCGTCGCCTCCCTGGGCGCCTCCCGCTTCGCGCGCCGGGTCGCGCCACGCACCCTGGTCAGGGCGGCCCTGCTGACCCTGGCGGCGGCCATCGTCTGGCTGCTGGCCACCATCGATCCGAAGATCGACGACGCCCAGTTCGCCGGGGCCATGGCCCTGCTGGGCCTCGGGATGGGCCTGCTGGTCTCGCAGTTGGGCAATGTCGTCCAGTCCAGCGCCGCCGAGGAGGAGCGCAGCGAGGTCGGCGGGTTGCAGTACACCGCCCAGAACCTGGGTTCGGCGCTGGGGACGGCGCTGATCGGGTCGCTGCTCATCGGCGCGCTGGCCCACGCCTTCACGGCACACGTCGAGGAGGACACGCGGTTGTCGGAGCAGGCACGGCAGCAGACGAGCGTCGCCCTGGAGGCCGGGGTCTCCTTCGTGCCCACCGACCAGGTGCGGTCGGCGGCCGAGCGGGCCGGGCTGCCGCCCGCCGAGGTGGACGCCGTGGCCGACTCCTATGCCTCGGCGCAGTTGCAGGGCCTGAAGGCGGCCATCCTCGCGGCCGGCGGGGTCACCCTGGCGAGCTTCCTGATCACCTCTCGGCTGCCGGGGCGCGCCGACGCCGTGCAGCCGCCGGGTGCCGACGCCCCCACCGGTGAGGAGCACGTCCGGTGATGCGCCCGGCGGCCGACAGGGCGGAGCGACAAGGGCACGCCGATTTCACCGGAGGCGTCTACGGATCGCTGCTCGCCGCCTCCGTGGTGCTCGGCGCCGGTTCGCTCGGGCAATTCCCCCGGGTGGAGCTGGTCGTGCTGCTGCTCCTGACCGGGACGGTGTTCTGGCTCGCGCACGTGCACGCCAAGCTCTTCGGGGAGCGGCTGGCGCGCCAGGCCCTGGACCGCCGGGAAGTGCTGAACGTGTGCCGCGAGGAATGGCCGATCCTGCGGGCCACCCTCCCGCCCGCCCTCGCCGTCACCGTCAGCCCGCTGCTGGGCCTGGACGTGAAAGGCGCCGTCTGGCTGGCGCTCGGTCTCGCCGTCGCGGGTCAGGTGGGCTGGTCGGTGCGAGGGGCCCGGCGGGCGGGGGCCTCCTTGCGGCTGGTGATCGTCACCGCGTCGGTCAATCTGTTGCTCGGCCTGCTGATCGTCGCCGTCAAGCTCGTGCTGAAGCACTGAGTGAGGCATACGCGCGCGGTATCACCTTTGCCGGGTGAGGACGGGTCGCACCGTGGGCCGGAGTATCGGAGTGCGGGGTGCAGTCCGCCCGCCCCACGCCTTTCGCGGGAGAACGGCCATGCGCTATGAGATCCGCGTCGACGGGCAGATGTCGGAGACGCTCGCCAAGTCCTTTCCGGAGCTGAACCATGTGGTGATGGCCGGTCAGACGATCCTGTTCGGCTCGGTGATCGACGAGGCGCATCTCTACGGTCTGGTGGCCCGCTGCCAGTCACTGGGCCTGCGGATCGTGGAGATGCGCCCACAGCCGCAGTAGGACGGCCCCCGCCTCTCACAGGGTCCGGGCGGTCACCCGGCCGGAGCGGACGGCCGTGGCCAGTGTCTCGAAGTCCCGCTCGTTCTGGTCCGCGTAGCTCTGGGCGAACCGGGTGAGGGCGCGCTCGAAGCGGTCACTGCCGCCGAGGTAGGCGGTGACGGCGAGGGGGTCGCCGGATCGGGCGTGCGCGCGGGCCAGGGAGGCCCCGCACACCTGGGCGAAGAGCTCAAGCAGCCGCGGCCCCATGGTGTCGGGGCGGGCGATGCCCTTCCAGTCCCGCAGTTGCCGTACATAGAAGTCCCGGCCGCGGCCGTCGAGGCCGACGACGTGCGTCCAGCCCAGGAAGATGTCGCTGGTGGTCTGGATGAGCCGCTGCCCGCTGACCACGCGTTGGCCCTGGTTGTCGTAGTCGTCGCCGCCCGTGTGCGGGGCGAGCACCGAGCGCTGGGCCTCCTTGGCCTGGAGCAGGAGAGGATCGTCGTCGTCCCTGCCGAGCAGGAGCAGGATCCAGCAGCGGGTGCCGACGCTGCCGACGCCCACGACCTTGCGGGCCATGTCGACCAGCCGGAAGTGGCGCAGCAGATGGCGCCGCTCGGAGGACAGGCTGCCGGCGTACTGCTCGACCAGCGCCGCCAGTTCCTTCTCGTCATCGGCCTCGCCGGGGTCGGCGAGCTCGGCGAGAGGGGTGATCAGCGGTGGATCCGCCGCGATCCGGCGCCCCTCGGGCGTATTCCTGGTCAGCTGCGCGAAGGCCTGCAGATGCGTGCGGGTTCGGGCCTTCGCCGTGGCCTGTGCGGTGCGCCGTCTGGCCTTCTTGTCCATGGACGAGGCCAGCAGTTCCCTCATCCGGTCGGCGTCGTCCTGGGCGTACCAGATGTCCAGGGTGCGCATTCCGGCGAGCTCACGCATCCGCAGCCGGTAGGCCCGTACACATTCGAGGACCGCGCTGTCCTGCTCGGCGGTCGTGAAGCCGTTGGCGCGGGCGGCGATGGCGAAGCTGGCGGCCAGCCGCTTGACGTCCCATTCGAAGGGTCCGGCCAGCGTCTCGTCGAAGTCGTTGATGTCGAAGACGAGATGCCGCTCCGGCGAGGCCAGCAGCCGGAAGTTCAGCAGATGGGCGTCTCCGCAGAGCTGGACCGTGAGCCCGGTGTCCGGGGCGGCGCCCAGGTCCGCCGCCATGATCGCCGCCGCGCCGCGGTAGAAGCGGAACGGCGACTCCAGCATGCGACCGTAGCGGATGGGCACCAGGTCGGGCAGCCGAGTGGCCGACTGGGCCTCGATCACGTCGACCGGATCGGGGCGCCGGGGGCCGGGGTCGAACCGGGCCTGGGCCATGCGGGGCACGCGGGAGCGGGCCTTCCTGCCGTAGGCCGCCCGTTCCTCCGGCGCCAGCGAGAAGGAGAACGCGCTCCGTGGGGTCATGGCCGCCTCCTCGTCCGAGCCGTGTGCCGGGGTCCACTCTTGCCGCCGCCCTGTGCACGGGGATCACCCTTGACGGGTGATCCGGTCCCGGGCGGGGTGCGCGACGCTGGCCCGGTGGGAACTCCCCACACCCGTCCCGTCGGGGCGAGGAGGAGCCATGACCGAAACGCGCGCCTCGGCGCGGCCCGGCGACCCCGAGGAGGTACTCGGCCGACTCGGCAGCTCATGGACCTGGATGCTGGGCGCGGCCCTCGCCAGTTTGGTGCCGGGCATCCTGCTCCTGGTCTGGCCGGACGCCACCTTGCAGGTCGTCGCCGTCCTCTTCGGGCTGTATCTGCTGGTGACGGGCGCCTTCCGGTTCGTCGCGGTGTTCGGCCAAGAGCGCGGCGAGCGCGTGCCGGGGCTGCTGACCGCGGTGCTGTACGTACTGGCCGGGGTGCTGTGCATGCGCAACCCGCTGCAGACCATCGCCGCCCTGTCGGTGATCGTCGGCATCGTGTGGCTGGTGTCGGGGCTGCTGACCGCCTACGCGGCCCTCGCCACCCCAGGTCTGCCGCACCGGGGCGTCCTCCTCGGCACGGCCCTCCTCGGCATCGTCGCGGGCATCGTCGTGCTGGCGCTGCCGAGCGAGTCGGCGGTGGCTCTGACCAGGCTGCTGGGCCTGTGGCTGGTGCTGCTCGGCATGATGGAGCTCGCGGTCGCCTTCGCCTGGCGCTCGGCCCAACGCCGCCTCACCCCCGGGGGGTGAGGCCATCCCCCTCGTGCCGTGGGCACGCTGACGACGGACATCGACTTTCGGGCATGGGGCCCGGACGGAGGCGACAACATGAACACAGCGATGTACCTCGCGTACGACTTCCCCCTCCTGAGCACCTTCTGGGCGATGCTGTGGTTCTTCCTGTGGATCCTGTGGTTCATCCTGCTGTTCAGGATCATCGTGGACATCTTCCGCGACGACGCGCTCAGCGGCTGGGCCAAGGCGGGCTGGCTCGTCTTCGTCATCGTGCTGCCCTTCCTCGGCGTGCTCGTCTATGTGATCGCCCGGGGCAAGAACATGGGACACAGGGAGGTCGCGCAGGCGCGCGCCCAGCAGGAGGCCTTCGACTCCTACGTCCGTGAGACGGCCGGCGGCGGTCACCCCAGCAGCGCCGACGAGCTGACCAAACTGTCGCGGCTGAAGGAGAGCGGCCACATCACGGAGGAGGAGTTCCAAAGGGCCAAGCAACTGATCTTCACCGACTACGGCCCCGCCGGCGCCCGCAAGCGGCCGGAATCCGCCACTCCGGCGGCCGGCGGCTGAGGCCGGCGCAGGACGCGGCTTCCCTTCCCTGCCGTGACACGGCAGCGAAGGCCGCCGACCTCCCCTCCTCGCGCGTACCGTGTGCGTTCGACCGACGCGTCATGTGAACGGAAGACGACAGCCGACCGTACGCATGATGACGGGACGCAGGGAAGGGAACACGGGTGTCGCAAGTCACGGGCCAACTGCCGGACGCCGAGACGGAGGAGGACCAGGCCAAGGGGACGGCACAGCGCCCCGGACCACGTGGCTGGCGGCAACGGCATCCACGCGCGGCCCGGGGCGTCACCGTGACGACGACCGTGCTGGCCGGCGCCCTCGTCCTGGGCGCGCTTCTGCTGCCCAACCGCATCGAACGGCTGTCGTTCGGCGCGTTCCTGCGCATCCCCGCCGAGGGCGTCCTCCTCGCCGGTCTGCTGCTCTCGCTGCCGCCGCGGCCACGGCGAATCGCGGCGATCGTGACGGGCGCGCTCCTCGGTGTGCTCACCGTCCTCAAGTTCCTGGACATGGGCTTCTACCAGGTACTGGCCCGCCCCTTCGACCCGGTCCTGGACTGGATCCTGCTCGACGACGCGACGGACTTCCTCCGCGAGTCCTTCGGCCGCACGGGCCAAGTGCTCGCCGTGACAGGGGTATTGGCCCTCCTCGTGATCGTCCTCGTCGCGACGACGCTGGCGGCCGTGCGCCTGACCGACCTGATGGTCCGCCACCGCCCGGTCGCCGCCCGTACGACGCTCATCCTCGGCACCGCGTGGATCACCTGCGTCACGCTGGGCGTGCAGTTCACCGAGGTGCCGGTCGCCTCGAAGATCAACGCCGACTACGTCGACAACCGCGTCGAGCAGGTCCGGGCGGGACTGCGGGACGCGGAGGTCTTCGAGAAGCAGGCGGCCGTCGACGCCTTCGCCGCCACGCCGCCCGACCAGTTGCTGACCGGACTGCGCGGCAAGGACGTGCTGTTCGCGTTCATCGAAAGCTACGGACGGGTCGCGATCGACGATCCGGCGATGGCGAAGCAGATCGACTCGGTGCTCGAAGAGGGCACCGGCAGGCTGGAGTCGGCCGGATTCTCCTCGCGCAGCGCCTGGCTCAGGTCCCCGGTGACGGGGGCGGGCAGCTGGCTCGCCCACTCCACGTTCCTCTCCGGACTGTGGATCAAGAACCAGCAGCGGTACCGGACTCTGACCACCAGCGACCGCCAGACACTCGGCAGCTACTTCCGCAAGACCGGCGCATGGCGCACGGTCGGCATCGTGCCCGGGGTGCGCAGGGCCTGGCCCGAGGGGAAGTTCTTCGCCCTCGACCACATCTACGACTCCGAGCGTCTCGGCTACAACGGCCCGTACTTCAGCTGGACGCCCGTGCCCGACCAGTTCAGCCTGGAGGCCTTCGAGCGCCTGGAGCGCGGCAAGAAGGACCGCAAGCCGATCATGGCCGAGATCATCCTGGCCTCCAGCCACAACCCCTGGGCACCGGTCGCACGCATGATCGACTGGGAGGACCTCGGCGACGGCTCGGTCTTCCGCCGGATCAAGGAGGAGGGCAAGGACCCCAAGGAGGTCTGGAAGAACCCCGACAGCGTCCGCGCCGAGTACACGAACGCCATCGAGTACTCGCTGCGCAGTCTCGTCGAGTACGTCGAGCGCTACGGCGACGACGACACGGTCCTGGTCTTCCTCGGCGACCACCAGCCCGTGCCGACCGTCACCGCGGGCAGCAGGAGCAAGGACGTCCCCGTCACGATCGTCGCCCGCGACAAGAAGGTCCTGGACCGCATCTCCGACTGGGGCTGGACGGACGGCCTCAAGCCCGCCGAGGATGCCCCGCAGTGGGGCATGGACAAGTTCCGGGACCGGTTCATGACGGCGTACGGGCCAGGAACGGCACCACGACGCTGAGGAACTCGTCGGGACACGTCTCGTGCACGAGATGCCCGGCGTCGACGGTCACCAGCCCCGCGCCGCGAATGGCGGCGGCGACCGCGGCGACCTGGTCCTGCGGGATCGTCCTGCTGGGCCCGCCCCCGATCACCAGCGTCGGAACGGCGATGCGCCCCATGTGCTCCCACCACAGGGGATCGGGCGCGTTGCGCTGCCGGTCGGTCGCCAGCACCATGGCCCAGTCGAACGGCAGGTCACCATCGGGCCGTTCGGCCTCAGGTCGTGGCGGGTCGGGGGGAAGGGGCGACGGTACGTCCTCCAGGACGAGGCGTCGTACGAGTCCGGGCGCCCGCTGGGCGAGAAGAAGGACGACGGTGCCGCCCAGCGAGTGCCCGATGACGTCGGCGCGCTCGATGCCGAGCACCGTGAGGAAGTCCCGGATGTCGTCGCGCATCGCCTCGCACGCGTACGTGCCGGCCCACTCGCTGCGGCCGTGCCCGCGCAGATCAGGGGCGTACATGCGACGCGGCCCCCGTGCGAGCCGCTCGGCGACCGGCGTCCAGTCCGAGCCGTCGGCGCCGCGGCAGTGCAACAGGACGACGGGCGGAGCCTCTTCGGGCCCCCGGTCGGCATGGCGCCGATCCTAGGAGTCGGCGAACCGGTCGCGCAGTTCCCTTTTCAGGATCTTTCCGCTGGCGTTGCGGGGCAGCGCGTCGACGAAGACGACCCGCTTCGGCGCCTTGAAGTGGGCGATCTTCTCGCGGGCGTGGTCGATCAGTTCGGCCTCGGTGACCTCGCCGCGCGGGACGACGACGGCGGTGACCGCCTCGATCCAGCGCTCGTCGGGCAGCCCGACCACCGCGACCTCGGCCACGGCCTCATGCGTGTAGAGCGCGTCCTCGACCTGGCGCGAAGCGACCAGCACACCACCGGAGTTGATGACGTCCTTCACCCGGTCGACGATCGTGAAGTAGCCGTGGGCGTCCTTGACGGCCAGGTCACCGGAGTGGAACCAGCCGTCGCGGAAGGCCTCGGCGGTCTCCTCGGGCTTGTCCCAGTAGCCCTCGCACAACTGCGGGGAGCGGTAGACGATTTCGCCTGGGGTGCCGTCGGGCACGTCCTTGCCGTCCTCGTCGACCACGCGCGCGTCGACGAAGAGCACGGGCCGGCCGCAGGAGTCCATCCGCCCCTTGTGCTCGTCGGGCGCGAGCACGGTCGCCAGAGGACCGATCTCGCTCTGTCCGAAGCAGTTGTAGAAGCCCAGTTCAGGCAGCCGTTCACGCAGCCGCTCCAGCACGGGCACCGGCATGATCGAGGCGCCGTAGTACGCCTTGCGCAGTCCGCCCAGGTCGCGCGTGGCGAAGTCGGGCCGGTTGGCGAGGCCGATCCAGACCGTGGGCGGCGCGAACAGGCTGTCCACGCGGCCGGCTTCGATCAGGTCGAAGAGCCGGTCGCCGTCGGGGCGTCGAGGATGATGTTGGTCGCGCCCACCGCGAGGTAGGGCAGCAGGAAGACATGCATCTGCGCCGAGTGGTACAGCGGCAGTGAGTGTGCGGGCCGGTCCCCTGGACTCAGGTCGAGCGCGGTGATGGCACTCAAGTACTCGTGCAACAGGGCGCGGTGCGTCATCATGGCGCCCTTCGGCAGGGCCGTCGTGCCCGAGGTGTACAGCAGTTGCACCAGGTCCTCGCTGCGCGGCTCGGGCCCGTCGTACGCCGGGGCCGAGGCCAGCAGCTCCAGCAGCGACCCGTCGGCATCGCGCAGGGGCAACGCCCGTACGCCCTCGGGCAGTCTGCCCGCCAGGTCCGGGTCGGCGAGGACCAGCGAGCTGCCGGACTGACCGACGAGATAGGCGAGATCGTCGCCGGTGAGGCTCTGGTTGACCGGTACGTGCACCAGACCGGCCCGGGCGCAGGCGAGGAAGCCGATCAGGTAGGCGTCCGAGTTGTGGCCGTAGGCGCCGACGCGGTCGCCGGGTTCGAGGCCCTGGTCGAGCAGGACGCTCGCCGCACGGGAGACGGCCTCGTCGAACTCCTCGTACGTCCATGTCCGGTCGCGGTACTCCACCGCGACGCGTGCCGGGGTGCGGCGGGCGCTGCGCCGCAGTACTCCGTCAACCGTGCTGCCGTGTCCGGGCGTCATGACAGTTGATCCTCGGCCCCTGCCGAAAGGAGGTCAAGAGACCTGACGATCGACACGTTCCGCGGACACATACCGATTGGTACGCTCAACCGCCCCTTCCCCCAAGGACGTTGGGAGGCTCGATGCGCACCCGCCTGAGACGGCTCGTCGTCATGGCCGCAGCCCTGCTCACCGCCACGGCCACACTGCCGGCGGCCGCGGCCGACCGCGAGGACCGTCGTGAACATCCTTCGCACGGCGGCCTTTCCGCCGTGATCCGCTATACCGAGTACGGCATCCCGCACATCGTCGCGAAGGATTACGCGAACCTCGGCTTCGGCACCGGCTGGGCGCAGGCCGCCGACCAGGTGTGCACGCTCGCCGACGGCTTCGTGACGGTGCGCGGCGAGCGCTCCCGCTTCTTCGGACCCGACGCGGCAACCGACTTCTCGCTCTCCTCGGCCACCAAGAACCTCTCCAGCGACCTGTACTTCCGCGGTGTCCGGGAGGCGGGCACGGTCGAGAAGCTGCTCGCCGAACCGGCGCCGCGCGGTCCGAGCCGCCAGGTCGAGGAACTGATGCGCGGCTTCGCGGCCGGCTACAACGCCTGGCTGCGCCAGAACCGGATCACCGACCCGGCGTGCAAGGGCGCCGCCTGGGTGCGCCCGGTGACGACGCTGGACGTGGCCACCCGCGGTTTCGCGCTCGCGGTGCTGGGGGGTCAGGGCCGGGCGGTGGACGGCATTACGGCTGCGCAGCCGCCGGGGGCGGGAGCGACTGCGTCGGCGGGTACTGCAGCGACGGCGCCGACGGATATTGCAGCGACGGCGCCCGACGCCCAGGACGCTGCCCGCGCCGCGCGTGAGCTTTTCGCCGCCGACACGGCCGACATGGGCTCCAACGCCGTCGCCTTCAACGGCTCCACCACGGCGAACGGCCGCGGGCTACTGCTGGGCAACCCGCACTACCCCTGGCAGGGCGGCCGCCGCTTCTGGCAGTCGCAGCAGACGATCCCTGGCGAGCTCAACGTCGCGGGCGGTTCCCTGCTGGGCAGCGCCACGATCTCAATAGGCCACAACGCCCAGGTGGCGTGGAGCCACACGGTCGCAACGGGCGTCACGCTCAACCTCCACCAGCTGACGCTGGATCCGGCGGATCCGACGGTGTACCTCGTCGACGGTGAGCCGGAGCGCATGACGAAACGCACGGTCACCGTGGCCGTGAAGGACGGCGCCCCGGTGACGCGGACGCAGTGGTGGACGCGGTACGGGCCGCTGGTCACCTCGCTCGGCGCCACACTGCCCCTGCCCTGGACGACCACGACGGCGTACGCGGTGAACGACCCCAACGCCGTCAACCTGCGCGCCTCCGACACCGCGCTCGGTTTCAGCAAGGCCCGCAGCACGGCGGACGTGCTGGGTTCGCTGCAGCGCACCCAGGGCCTGCCCTGGGTGAACACCATCGCCGCGGACTCGGGTGGCCACACCCTGTTCACGCAGTCGCAGGTGCTCCCCCGCATCACCGACGAGCTGGCCCAGACATGCTCCACCCCGCTCGGCAAGGTCACCTACCCCTCCGCGGGCCTGGCGATCCTGGACGGCTCCCGCAGCGCCTGCGCACTCGGCGCCGACCCCGACGCCGTACAGCCGGGAATCTTCGGCCCCTCGAAGCTGCCGACGCTCAAGGACGCCCCGTACGCGGAGAACTCCAACGACAGCGCCTGGCTGTCCAACGCGGACCGCCCCCTGACCGGCTACGAACGCGTCTTCGGCACGATCGGCACGCAGCGCTCGATGCGCACACGCGGCGCCATCGAGGACGTGGCGGCGCTGGCGAAGCGCGGCGAGCTGACCGTACGGGAGCTTCAGGCACAGCAGTTCGCCAACCGGGTCCCTGCGGGTGACCTGGCAGCGAAGGACGCGGCGGAGGCCTGTGCCGCCTTGCCGGGTGGCATGGCAACGGGCAGCGACGGCAAGGCGGTTGACGTCTCGGATGCCTGCACGGTTCTCGCGTCCTGGGACCGCACAACAGACACGAGTAGCAGGGGCGCGCTGCTCTTCGACCGCTTCTGGCGCAAGCTGACGGCCACGGTTCCGGGGGCCCAGCTGTGGAAGGTGCCGTTCTCGGCGACGGACCCGACAGGCACGCCGAACACCCTGAACACAGCAACTCCGGGCTTCACCACGGCCCTGGCGGACGCGGTCGCCGAGCTGCGGGCGGCGGGCATCGTACTCAACGCCCCTCTGGGGGAGAACCAGTTCGTCGTACGCAACGGCCAGCGCATCCCCGTTCCGGGCGGCACCGAGTCCCTGGGAGTCTGGAACAAGATCGAGTCGGTATGGGATGCGCCGAAGGGCGGCTACGCGGAGGTGACGACGGGCTCCAGCTACATCCAGGCGGTTGGCTGGAACGGCAGCCGCTGTCCGGCAGCGCGCACGCTGCTGTCGTACTCCCAGTCGTCGAACCCGAACTCGGCCCACTACAGCGACCAGACCCGGCTGTTCTCGGGCGAGAAGTGGGTGACGTCCAGGTTCTGCGAGAAGGACATCCTGTCGTCGCCGGGGCTGCGGGTGGTGGTGGTTCGCGAGCGGCGTTGACGGTGGTCATCGCGCGCGGCCGTATATGAGCCGTCGCGGCACTGCTTCGGCGGGGCTGCGGCGGTTCGTGCGTTCCTTTGGCCGTGCGAGTGGCGGCGCCGGGCGAACCGGGCCTCAGAGGCAGTTCAGGGCTTTTCCCGCCTCGTAGATGGTTTGCCGGTCCTCGGGGACGTGGCTGAGCATCGCGTCGATCAACTCACCTAGTGCCGCGGCAGGCGACGTTTGCCCGTCAAGGAGCGGCGTCCGGTGCGTGCTCTCGGCGTGTCGGCCGGAAGCCCTCGTACTGGATGTACTTGGGCTTTCGGCCGGTGCGGCGAGAGTGCGTGCCGGGCGTCGCGACGGGGCGAACGTTGCCTGTCGCGGCACTAGCTCGCCGGGTGCCTTCACAGGGCGGCGCTTGCCGTTCGCCACCGCCTCTCTCTGGACGGGGCGTGGAGCGTCGTCCGGGTACTCGACCGCCCGCCATCCGGTGGCGGAGATGAGCAGGGAGGCGCCGAGGGCGTAGATATCGGCTTCCTGCGTGGGCTCGGCTTCTCCTGTGGCGAGCACACTGCGCGCGATCTCGGGTGCCTACGGTCGGCAGTTCAGGGGTTGAGCCGGGCAACGTCCCTTCTCCTTCCGGGCGCACGCGGCCGACCACGGGTCGAGGCCGGCCGCGCCGCCGATGTGGTGGGTGCTGCGCCTGACCGTACGGTCGGCCGCGGTCCGAGTCGCACTGCGCGAGGTTCGTACCATTCACGCCCACAGGTCGTCGAACACCAGGAACCCGGCCGCCTTCATGGCGCGCACCGAGGTGGCAACCATCTCAGGGTCACGGCCTCCACCGCCCGGCTGGGGATTGTGGTGCAGGAAGTCGACACCTGCCGGTCATTCGCCACCCGCGCGAACGCCTGGTCACACCGCCCGCGTCCGCCCCTCCCAATACGGATCCCGCAGCCGCCGCTTGTACAGCTTGCCGTTGGGGTCCCGGGGCATCTCCGTGATGAAGTCGACGGACTTGGGCCGCTTGTAGCCGGCCAGGCGGTCGGCGCAGTGGTCCAAGAGCGCGGCGGCGAGAGCCGGGCCCGGCTCGTGGCCCGGCGCCGGTTCGACCACCGCCTTCACCTCCTCGCCCCAGTCGTCGTGCGGTACGCCGAAGACGGCGGCGTCCGCGACGGCCGGGTGGGCCAGCAGGGCCGACTCGATCTCGGCCGGGTAGATGTTGACGCCACCCGAGATGATCATGTCGATCTTGCGGTCGCGGAGGAAGAGGTAGCCGTCCTCGTCCAGATAGCCGAGGTCACCGACCGTGAAGAAGTCGCCGATGCGGTTCTTCTTCGTCTTCTGTTCGTCCTTGTGGTAGGCGAAGCCGCCGGTGTTCATCTTCAGGTAGACCGTGCCGAGTTCACCCGGGGGCAGCCGGTTGCCGCCGTCGTCGAAGACCGCCAACTCGCTGATGGGCCACGCCTTGCCGACCGTCCCGGGCTTCTTCAGCCAGTCCTCCGCCGTGGCGAACGCGCCGCCGCCCTCGCTGGCCGCGTAGTACTCCTCCACGCAGCTCCCCCACCAGTCGATCATCGCCCGCTTCACATGGTCGGGGCAGGGCGCGGCGCCATGGATGGCGTGCCGCATCGCGGAGACGTCGTAGCGGGCTCGCACCTCCTGAGGAAGTGCCAGCAGGCGGTGGAACTGGGTGGGGACCATGTGCGTGTGCGTGCACCTGTGGGTGTCCATCAGGCGGAGCATGTCCTCCGGGGTCCACTTGTCCATCAGCACCAAGCGGTGGCCGATGTGCAACGACGCGCCCGCGAACTGGAGCACCGCCGTGTGGTACAGCGGCGAGCAGACCAGGTGCACATTGCCGTCGTACGGCTTGATCCCGAAGATGCCGAGGAAGCCGCCGAGGTAGGCCTCCTCGGGGAGCTTGCCGGGAAGGGGGCGGCGGATGCCGCGCGGGCGGCCCGTCGTACCCGAGGTGTAGTTCATGACCCAGCCGAGCGTGCGGTCGGCGGGCGGTGACTCCGGTTGGCCGTCGAGGAGTTCGGGGTACGGCCGGAAGCCCTCGACCGCGCCGACGGCGTACCGGTGGGTGGCCGGGAGGCCGGCCTCGTCGGCTGCCTGGCGGGCGGGGTCGGCGAACCGTTCGTGCGCGATGAGCACCTTCGCGCCGGAGTCCGCGACTATCCAGGCGATCTCCGGGCCTACGAAGTGGTGGTTGACCGGCACCAGGTAGAACCCGGCCTGGCTGGCGGCGAGATACGCGGTAAGGAACTCGATGCCATTGGGGAGTACGACTGCGAAAGCGTCCCCGCGCTCAAGTCCTGCTGCGCGCAGGCCATGGACCAGGCGGTTGGCGGCGGAGTGCAGACGTCCGGCCGTCCACTCCTCGCCGTCGGGGGCGATGAGGACCGTGCGGTCGGGGTCCTGGGTTGCCTGGGCCCAGAAGCCCACGGGCGGTGCGCTCGTCACTGGCCGCTCCTTCCGGCGATGCGGTTGATGCGGTCCACTGCCTGCTCGAAACCCCGGGTGAGGTCGTCGAAGACGGCCTGGACACTGCGTTCGCTGTTCATCCGGCCGACGATCTGGCCGACGGGTGTGCCGAGGAGGGGCTCGACCTCGTGCCGCTGGATGCGGGAGACCGCGTCGGCCACGAGGAGCCCCTGGAGGGGCATCGGGAGGGTGCCGGGGCCAGTCGGGTCGTCCCAGGCGTCGGTCCACTCGGTGCGCAACTGGCGGGCGGGCTTTCCGGTGAGGGCGCGGGAGCGCACGGTGTCTCCGGAACCCGCGGCGAGGAGCTTGCGGGTCAGCGCCCGTGAGTGCAGGTCGGCTTCTGTGGTGGTCAGCCATATGGAGCCCAGCCACACACCCTGGGCGCCGAGGGTGAGTGCGGCGGCCACTTGTTGTCCGCTGCCGATACCTCCGGCGGCCAGTACGGGCAGTGGGGCGACGGCGTCGACGACCTCGGGGGTGAGCACCATGGAGGCGATCTCGCCGGTGTGGCCGCCGGCCTCGTAGCCCTGGGCGACGACGATGTCGATGCCCGCCTCCTGGTGCTTACGGGCATGGCGGGCGCTGCCCGCGAGGGCTGCGACGAGGATGTCCTGGTCGTGGGCGCGGTCCACGATGTCCGCGGGCGGTGAGCCGAGGGCGTTGGCGAGCAGTCTGATCGGGTAGTCGAAGGCGACGTCGAGCTGGGTGCGGGCGACCTGCTCCATCCAGCCGGTGATCCGCCAGCCGGACGCCTCGCCCTCGGCGAGCTCGGGCACGCCGTACTTGGCGAGGGTGCCCTGGACGAACGCGCGATGCTCCTCGGGGATCATCGCCTCGACGTCCGCCTCCGTGACGCCCTCCACCTTCTTGGCCGGCATGACGACGTCCAGCCCGTAGGGCTTGCCGTCGACGTGCGCCTCGACCCAGTCGAGGTCGCGTTTGAGGTCGTCGGGGGCGGTGTAGCGGACCGCGCCGAGCACCCCGAAGCCGCCGGCCCGGCTGATGGCCGCGGCGACGGCGGGGAACGGCGTGAAGCCGAAGACGGCGTGCTCGACTCCCAGTTGCTTGCTCAGCTCCGTCTGCATGGGCGCAGGATGCCGGAGTCCCGCCGAGGACGGAAGGGGCTTCCTGATGGTCCGTCAGATTTATTCCTGACCGCCCTTCAGATCCATTGCGGCGAACGCCTGGTTGACACGACCCCCGTATGACACGAAAGTTTCAGCGCGCACGGTGATCCCGGAAAGATACTTTCAGGCGGACCCGCGGGAGGAATCTCGATGACCGACGACAGACACGGCCTGACCCGGCGTCAACTGACCCGAAGGGCCCTCGCCCTCGGCGGCGCCCTGGCCATCACCCCCTTCCCGGCGGGACCGGCGGCCGCCGCATCCTCCGGCCACAGCACTCTGCGGTACGGCTCCCCGGAGCGGGCCGGTCTCCTGCCCGCCCACCTCCGCCAACTCGGCACCGACGCCCGGGCGTTCCTCGGCCCCTCCCCCAAGCGCCCCTGGTACGCGGGCGCCGTGCTGCTCGCCGGCCGGGGCGGCACCGTGGCGCTGCACGAGCCGATCGGTATGGCGGTGCGGTATGCGGCGTACGACGAGAAGACCGATACCGGCGTCGAGTTCCCGGCCGACCAGCAGATCCCGATGGCCGAGGACACCGTCTTCGACCTCGCCTCGGTGTCCAAGCTGTTCACCTCGATGCTCGCCGTTCAGCAGATCGAGCGGGGCGCGCTGGAGCTGGAGGCAAAGGTCGCCTCCTATCTGCCGGAGTTCGGGGCGGCGGGCAAGCAGGACATGACCATCCGTCAACTGCTCACCCACACCTCGGGGTTCCGCGCCTGGATCCCGTTGTACAACGCGCCCACCTACGAGGAGAAGCTCAAGCTCATCTGGAACGAGGCCCCGCTCGATCCACCGGGCACCCGCTATCTCTACTCCGACCTGAACCTGATCTCGCTCCAGCTCGTGCTGGAGAAGATCACCGGCTGCCCGCTGGACACGCTCCTGCGCGAGGACATCACCGGCCCGCTCGGCATGGACCGCACCCGCTACAACCCGCCCGCCTCCTGGAAGCCCCGGATCGCCGCCACGGAGGACGCCCGCAAGCCCTGGTCAGGACTGGACCGTGGGCTGGTGTGGGGCGAAGTGCACGACGAGAACGCCTTCAGCCTCGGCGGCGTCGCCGGGCACGCGGGGGTGTTCTCCTGCGCCTGGGACCTGGCGGTGCTCGGCCGGACGCTGCTCAACGGCGGCGCGTACGGCAGGACGCGCATCCTTGAACCGGAGTCGGTGGAGCTGATGTTCACCGACTTCAACACCGCCTTCCCCGGCGACGAGCACGGTCTCGGCTTCGAGCTCTACCAGCACTGGTACATGGGCGCCATGGCCACTCCGCGCACCGCGGGCCACACGGGGTTCACCGGCACCTCGCTGGTCCTCGACCCGACGACCGGCTCGTTCCTGGTGATGCTCGGCAACTCGGTGCACCCGGTGCGCAGTTGGCGGTCCGGTTCGGCGCCTCGGGTGGCTGCCGCGAACAATCTCGCGCGAGCCGTCCCGGTCCGCCCACGCCATGGCCGTACCGCCTGGTTCTCCGGCATGGCCGGCTCCACGACCGCAACGCTCGCGCTGCCCGCGCTGGACACCTCGGCGGGCGGGGCGCGGCTGCGCTGTGCCCTGTGGTGGGACACCGAGCCGCAGGCCGACGTCCTCGTGCTGGAGGCCGCAGCGGACGGTGGTGCGACCTGGCTGCCGGTGCCGTTCACCACGGCGCGCCACAGCGAGCAGGACCATCCGTCGGGCACGGTCACCGGCTGGTCGGGGCGCGTCTGGCACCGGCTGACGGCGGACCTCCCGGCCGCCGGGCGGCTCTCGCTGCGCTGGCGGTACGCCACGGACCGGCTCTATGTGGGCCGGGGTGCCTATGTGGACGGGCTGCGCGTCGAGGGCCTGGACGGAGTCCTGTTCGACGAGGCGCGACCGGCCGACGCGGCCCGGATCACGGCGGTGGGCTGGACCGCGGCACGGGACTGAGGGTCAGCCGGGCACGTCCATGCGCTGGGTGCCGTCGTGCGGCGCCTGAAGCGCGCGGTGAACAGCCTCACCGCGTCCGCCGCCGCCACGTACGGCCCCGAGGGCATCCGGGTCAACGCCGGCTCGCCGGGCACCACGCTCACCGAGATGCGTCACGAGTGGGACGCGCGGACGCCCGGCATCATCGACCAGTTCAACGCCCGGACGCCGCTGGGCCGCGCCGCCGCCCCGGAGGAGGTCGCCGAGGCGGCCGCCTGGCTGCTGAGCGACCGTGCCTCCTACGTCACGGGCACGGTGCTGCGGGTCGACGGCGGCATGGCGGCCGCCTGACGACTCAGGCCTCGCCCCGTCAGGCCACGCCCCTCAGGCCCTGCCCCCTCAGGCCTCGCCCTGCTCCAGCAGCGCCATCGCCGCGTTGTGTCCCGGCACCCCGCTCACGCCGCCGCCGCGCACCGCGCCCGCCCCGCACAGCAGGACGTTCGGGTGCTCCGTCTCCACGCCCCAGCGGCCGGTGCCGTCCTGGGCGTGGGGCCAGGACAGGTCGCGGTGGAAGATGTTGCCGCCCGGCAGGCGCAGGTCGCGCTCCAGGTCGAGCGGGGTCTTCGCCTCGATGCAGGGCCGTCCCTCCGCGTCCGTCGCCAGCAGGTCGGCGAGCGGCTCGGCCAGCTGGGCGTCGAGCTGCGCCAGCGTCGACTTGAGGAGTTCCTCCCGTACGGCGTCGTTGTCCCGCTCGAAGAGCCGGGCGGGCGTGTGCAGGCCGAAGAGGGTGAGGGTCTGGTAGCCGCGCTCGACGAGGTCCGGTCCGAGGATCGTCGGGTCGGTGAGCGAGTGGCAGTAGATCTCCGAGGGCGGGGCGGCGGGCAGTTCACCGGCGGCGGCCTGGGCGTGGGCGGTGGCCAACTGCTCGTAGCCCTCGGCGATGTGGAAGGTCCCGGAGAACGCCTCGCGGGGGTCGACGGCACTGTCCCGGAGCCTGGGCAGCCGCTTGAGCAGCATGTTCACCTTGAGCTGCGCGCCCTCGGCGGGCTCCGGCGAGGTGCCGCCGGTCAGCGCGGCCAGTTCCTGCGGGGAGGCGTTGACCAGGACGTGCCGCGCGGCGGCCACGCCCTCGCCGTCGGCGGTGCGATATGTGACCTCGGCGGTTGCGCCGTCCGTGTCGATACGTACGGCCTCGTGGCCGGTGGCGACGACGGCGCCGGCCGCTCGGGCCGCCTTCGCGAGGGCGTCGGTGAGGGCGCCCATGCCGCCGACGGGTACGTCCCAGGCGCCGGTGCCGCCTCCGATGACGTGGTAGAGGAAGCAGCGGTTCTGCTTCAGGGACGGGTCGTGGGCGTCGGCGAAGGTGCCGATGAGGGCGTCGGTGAGGACGACGCCCCGCACCAGGTCGTCCGAGAAGCGGTCCTCGATCGCGGCGCCGATCGGCTCCTCGAACAGGATCCGCCAGGCCTCCTCGTCGTCGACGCGGCGGCGCAGCTCCTCGCGCGTGGGCAGCGGGTCGGTGAGCGTGGGGAAGACCCGCTCGGCGACCTCGCCGGTCAGGCCGTAGAAGCGCCGCCAGGCCGCGTACTCGCGCTCGTCTCCGGTGAGCTTGGCGAACGCTTCCCGGGTGCACCGCTCGCCGCCTCCGACCAGCAGTCCGGTGGCCTCTCCGGCGCGTTCGACGGGGGTGTACGAGGAGATGGTGCGGGCGCGGATCCGGAAGTCCAGGCCGAGGTCCCGCACGATCTTCTTGGGCAGCAGGCTGACCAGGTAGGAGTAGCGGGACAGCCGTGCGTCGACGCCCGCGAAGGGACGGGTGGAGATGGCGGCGCCGCCGGTGTGGTCCAGGCGCTCCAGCACCAGCACGGACCGGCCGGCCCGGGCCAGATAGGCGGCGGCGACCAAGCCGTTGTGGCCTCCTCCGACGATGACGGCGTCGTACGCGCGATGTCCCGGGTGTCCCTCGTGTGCAGGCATGGTTCTTGGTAACACGAGGTGATCTAGGTCGGCCAGGGCTGCGGAGCGATCAGGTCCGGTCACATCCGATCAGTTGCCGGACTGGGGAACCGGCCGGACCTGCGGCGCCGTTCTACTGGCTGAGATCACTTGCTGAGATCACTTGCTGAGATCACTTGCTGAGATCACTTGCTGAGATCACTTGGCTCACTCGGCGCCAGGGGGCGCGCATGCGGGATCCGTCGGCGGCGTGGCGCGTGCCGTTCTCGGCGCGGGCCTTTCCGGAGAGCGCGGCCGTGGCCCAGCGGGTCAGCCGGGACCGGCACGAGGCGTGGCGTGTGGTGACGGCGCTTGAGCGGCATGCCGAGGCGGGTCCGGAGCACCGCCATGCGTACGGGGTGGCGCTGCTCTTCGCGGGTCTGCCGTTCACGGCGTGGACGGTGATGAGGGAGGCCGAGTACGAGGCGTCCCGGGCGGCGGGCGGCAAGAGCGAAGGCCCGCTGCCCGAGGGTGCCGACGACGACCCCATGGTGCGGGCGCTGCGGGCGGACTTCGCCACCGCTTCGGCGCGCTGCGGGCTGGGCGGCATGGCCGTGAACCAGCTGCTGGAGGCGGCGAAGTGCCCGCGGGGCCCGGACGAGGAGTCGCTGGATCTGTTCCGGCGCGGCGGGGCGTTGACCGCTGCCCTCGACAAGCGGAAACCTGAGCGGTCCCTGCACCGGTTACGGGCCGCCTATTTCACGGAGCTGGCCGAGCGCGGCGAGGCCAACCCCCTGCAACGCCTGGAGCACCCCGACGGTGCTCAGTGCCCCGCATCGTGCGCACGCCCTGGCCGGTCCTGCGCGCCGAGGCCGGTGGGCGGGCGCTGAACGAGTACGAGCGTCTGCTGGACCTCCTCCACGACCACGGCGACCAACTGCCGCCCCCCGACGACCGATCCGCCGTGCCCGAGTGGGGCTTCGACCTCCATGACGAGGTGAAGGCCCGGGATCCGCTGGCCGACCTGGCCCTCGGGCCGCTGCCCGAACCGTGCCCAGAGCCCGCCCAACGCCCCAACCCCCGGGCACCGCCCAGCCGTACCGCCCGACCGGCCCACCCCGCCTGCCCAGAGCCCGCCCAACGCCCCAACCCCCGGGCACCGCCCAGCCGTACCGCCCGGCGCTACCTGCTCAGTGCCCCCACGACGGCCCGCCCCGCCCGGCGGCACCCGCTCAGTGCCCGCCCGACGCCCCCCGCTGCCGCAGCGCCGCGACCCTTCGGTACAGCTCCACCGCCTCGGCGGCGCGGCCGAGTTGTTCCAGGCAGTGGGCCTCGTCGTTGCGGCTGGCGAGGGTGTCGGGGTGGGCCGGGCCCAGGACGCGTTCGCGGGCCGCGGCCACCCTGCGGTACTCGGTGAGCGCGTCGGGCCAGCGGCCCAGCCAGCCGAGGCCGACGGCGACCTCGCGGCGGCTGGCGAGGGTGTCGGGGTGGTCGGGGCCGAGCAGGTGCTCGCGCTCGGCGGCGACCGCCCGGTGCACCTCCCCCGCCTCCGCCCAGCGCCCGAGCCGGCCGAGGCTGAGCCCGGCGTTGTGCCGGCCGGCCAGCGCGGTGAGCGCAGCCGGGTCGGGGGCGGGCGGGTTCTGGACGTCGGGTTCCTCGGGCCGGCCGGCGGCGGGGCGCGGGATCCACTCGCCGGTCAGACCGGCCCCGGCGTCCGGGGGTGCGGCGCACAGTCCGGCGCCGGTGGCCTTGTGGCCGGTGGTCATGCCCTGGGTCCAGGACGGCAGCCGCGCCTCGCGGCCGACGGGCTCGGGCGGCCGTAGCGCGGGACGCGGGGTGAGGACGGTCGGCACGTACGTCGGTGTGCCGCGGCCGACGCCGATGCGGCGGCCCACCTCGCGCGCGTCGTGCGGCCGGTCCTCGGGGCTCTTGGCCAGCAGGGCCAGGATGATCTCCTGCAGGAACTCGGGGAGTTCGGACCGGTGTTCGCGCGGAGGCCGCGGCGGGGTGTCGCGGTGGCCGACGAGGACCGCCCAGGCGTCGTCGAGGTCGAAGGGCGGTACGCCGGTGGCGATCTCGTAGAGCACACAGCCCAGCGAGTACAGGTCACTGCGCTGGTCGACCTCCGAACCGCCGATCTGTTCCGGGGACATGTAGTGGGGGGTGCCCATGGCGATGCCGGTGCCCGTCAGCCGGGAAGTGAAGCCGATGTCCGCGCCGAGGCGGGCGATGCCGAAGTCGCAGATCTTCACGGTGCCGTCGGTGAGGCGCACGATGTTCGCGGGCTTCAGGTCGCGGTGCACGATGCCCTGTTGGTGGGTGTAGGCCAGGGCCGCGGTGACCTGGTCGGCGATGTCGAGGACTGCGAGCACGGGCAGCGGATGGTGCTTGTTGTCCTCCAGGAGCTGGCTGAGGTTACGCCCCTCCAGCAGCTCCATGACGAGGTACAGAATGCCGTCGGACTCCCCGAAGTCATGGACGACGGTGACCCCGCGGTGCTGGAGGGCCGCGGCCACCCGGGCCTCCCGGCGGAACCGCTCCCTGAGCACCCGCGTGAACGACTGGTCGTGGTGCGGGCCCAGCGGTTTGAGGCACTTCACGGCGACATGCCGGCCGAGCGACTCGTCGCGCGCCCGCCACACCTCGCCCATGCCGCCGCGGCCGATCAGATCCAGCAGCCGGTACCGGCCCTGGATCAGCCTGCTGTCCCCCATCTCCCGCGCTCGCCCCCGTCGCTGTGGTCCCCCGCCCGCCCCTGGCTCGTCCAGTATGGCGAGCTATCGTCCGAGTTTGTACGGTGCCGGGCGCGCACCCGGTCCGAGCCTCGCCATGGCGCGCAGGATGTGTTTGGGCGGGAGTTGCCAGCGCAGCTGGGCGGGAATACCGCGCAGCAGGATGCCTGTGGCACGCAACTGACGGGTGACGGTGGCGGGTTGAGGTGCCGCTCTGCCGTACAGCTCGTGGGCGTACGGCGGCAGAGCGGCGTACGCCAGTTGCGCCACGCGCCGCCACACCAGCTCCCGCGCCGGAACGAGCAGGAGGTGCGTCGGCGGGCGGAGCAGGAAGTCGTCCACCGCGCGCGCCTCGGCCCCGGCGGCGAGTTCGGGACGCACCTTCTCGAAGTAGGCCGCCAGCTCGGCCCGGTCGGCCGGTACGGCGTCGGGGTCGAGTCCCACCAGCCGTGCGCTGACCCGCTGTTCACGGATGTACCGGTCGGCCTGTGCGTCGGTGAGCCGCCGTCCGGAACGGCGCATGACGCTCAGATAGGAGTCGATCTCGGCGCAGTGGACCCACAGCAGCAACTCGGGTTCGTCGACCCGGTACTCCTCGCCGGTGTCGGGATCGACGGCCCGCAGCTTGTTGTGGATCCTGCGCACCCGGGCGCCGGCCTTCTCGGCGGCCGCGGTGGTGCCGTAGGTGATGGTGCCGACGAAGTTGGCGGTACGCAGCAGACGCCCCCACGCGTCGCGCCGGAAGTCGGAGTTCTGCATGACGCCCCGCACCGCGCGCGGATGCAGGGCCTGAAGATAGAGCGCACTGACACCGGCCACCCACATCATGGGGTCGCCGTGCATCTGCCAGGTGACGGAGTCCGGCGTGAACAGTCCGGGATCGCCCATGTCCGCAGGCTAACGCCGAACGCGCGGCATCCCCAGACCGATCCAGGAGATGATCTCCCGCTGGATCTCGTTGTTGCCGCCGCCGAAGGTGAAGATGACGGCGGAGCGGTAGCCGCGCTCCAGTTCGCCGTGGAGGACCGCGCCCGCGGAGCCCTCCTTCAGGGCGCCGGGTGCGGCGACGATCTCCATGAGCCAGGCGTAGGCGTCGCGGCGGGCCTCGGAGCCGTAGACCTTGACGGCGGAGGCGTCCTGGGGGGTGAGGGTGCCGTCCTGGACGGCTTGGACCATCTGCCAGTTGAGGAGTTTCAGGGCGTCGAGGCGGACGTGGGTCCGGGCGAGGCGGCGGCGGACCCAGGGCAGGTCGACGACGCGGCGGCCGTCGGCGAGCTTGGTCTCGGTCGCCCAGCGCTGGACGTCGTGAAAGGCGCGGATCGCCATGGTGCCGTGGGCGGCGAGGGTGACGCGCTCGTGGTTGAGCTGGTTGGTGATCAGCCGCCAGCCCTGGTTCTCGGCGCCGACGCGGCGGGAGACGGGGACGCGGACGTTCTCGTAGTAGCTGGCGGTGGTGTCATGGCCGGCGAGGGTGTTGATCAGGGTGCAGGAGTAGCCGGGGTCGCTGGTGGGGACGAGGAGCATGGTGATGCCTTTGTGCGGCGGGGCGCCCGGGTCGGTGCGCACCGCCAGCCAGACCCAGTCCGCGGTGTCGCCGTTGGTCGTCCAGATCTTCTGCCCGTTGACGACGTACTCCTCGCCGTCGCGCACCGCGCGCGTGCGCAGGGACGCGAGGTCGGTGCCGGCGTCGGGCTCGCTGTAGCCGATCGCGAAGTCGAGTTCGCCGGAGAGGATGCGCGGCAGGAAGTACGTCTTCTGCTCGTCGGTGCCGAACTGCATGATCGTGGGGCCGACGGTGTTCAGTGCCATCAGCGGCAGCGGTACGCCCGCCTGAGCGGCCTCGTCGAAGAAGATGAACTGTTCCATGGCGCTCAGGCCGCGTCCGCCGTACTCCTTGGGCCAGCCCACGCCGAGCCAGCCGTCTCCGCCGAGGCGCCGGATGGTTTCGCGGTAGAAGCGTTTCTGGGCTGCGGGGTCGGTGTGGCGGCCGTGGGCCGTGTCCGGCACCAGCTCGGCGAAGTAGGCGCGCAGTTCGGTGCGCAGCCGCTGCTGCTCGGGCGTGTGGTCGAGATGCACGGCGCCTCCAGGGTTCCCCTCGGCCGGTCCTGACGGCGCACACCGTAGAACGTGTTACAGAAATTGGGAATGCCGGTGACGCCTCACATCGAAGGCACCGAGCCAGGAGACACCGCGCGCCTCACGTCAGCGTCTCCAGGAAGTCCGTGCACGCCTGGGCGCACTCACGGCACGCCTTCGCGCCGTCCTCGGCCCCGGGCCACCCGTCGAAGACATGCGCGCACTCCAGGCACACCGTGCGGCACCACTCCAGCTGGACGCGGACGCCGTCCTCGTCCGTGAGGCCCTGCTCGGACAGCACACGGCAGGTCGCGTCGCACACCTCGGCGCACATGATGCCCTTACGCCGTACGAGTTCCTCTTCCGCCGTCCCGTCCGGTTCCGCCAGGCTGGCGCGCAGCGCGCAGGCGCGCGCACACTCGGTGCACGCCTGCGCGCACGCGAAGCGGTCCTCCAGGTACTGGAAGAGCTGCTGCTGCGAAGTTGTCGAGGTCACAGGGTGCGGGTAGCCGTCGCGAGGGGCGTCAAACCAGATTCGCCGCGGGCGCGAGGGGTACTCGCGAGCCCATGAACACGACCTGGCTGGACCTGGCCGCCGAGAGCGGCGCCCTCGGCATCGGACTGATCGTCGCGAGCGTGGTCGTCGTGGCCGTGCTCCTCGGTGCCTTCGTCCTGGGCGGACGGATCAGGCGCCGCGAAGCGGCCCCGCCGCGCCCGGAGGAGCAGCCCCGGCTGCCCGACGAGGGCCCCGTCCATGAGCAACTGCAGAACCGGGAGCCCGACGAGGTGCCCAGGAGCGAGCACCGGCTGACGCCGCACGAGATGCCCGCCCACGGCAACATCCCCTCCCGGCCGAGCCCGGAGCGCAAACGGCGCCGCTGGAACGAGGGCAGCAGCGGTTCCTTCGGCAGCGGCGGCCCGGGCGGAAACTGACGCACACCTGCGGAATCCATCCCGAGGGAAGTGAGAACCATGGCCGACCGCGACACCCTGCCCCTGCCCGACTACGACCATCTGCCGATCGGCGGGCTGGAGAGCCGCGTACGGTCACTGAGCGCCGATGACGTCGAGGAGCTGCTGGCGTACGAGCGTTCGCACGCCGACCGGCTGCCGGTCACCGAGCTGCTGGCCAACCGGCTGGAGCAGCTGGAGTCGGGCTCCGAGCCCACCGCGGGCGACCCCGGCGCCCTGCGTCCGGAGCAGCGCGAGGGCCACTCGGGATCCCCGGTCTCCCCCGCGACCTCGTCGCAGCCCTTCAGCCCACCGCCGCACGGCACCCCGGACCAGCGGGGCAAGCCGAAGGGTGATCGTAGGTGACTCTTCGTTTCCGGGCGCGGCGGTCAGGGCACTCGTGATCCGTGCTGTGGAGGACGAGTAGGGCCCGGGCCGCCGCGCGGGCGCGTCACGCCTCGGAACACACTGCCGACTGGGCGGACGGACGTCTGTCGATCTACAAGGGCGGGGGGCTGCTGCGCAAGGCGTTCCCCGACCACTGGTCGTTCCTGCTGGGCGAGATCGCCCTGTACAGCTTTGTCGTCCTGCTGCTGACCGGTGTGTGGCTGACGCTGTTCTTCGACCCGTCGATGTCGGAGGTCGTCTACCACGGCTCGTACCGGCCGCTGGACGGCATCCGCATGTCGGAGGCTTACGCCTCGACGCTCGACATCAGCTTCGACGTGCGCGGCGGGCTGCTGATCCGTCAGCTTCACCACTGGGCTGCCCTGGTGTTCCTGGCCGCGATCGGCGTGCACCTGCTGCGGGTCTTCTTCACGGGCGCGTTCCGGCGGCCCCGCGAGGTCAACTGGCTGATCGGTGTGACGCTGTTCGTGCTGGCGCTCACCGAAGGTTTCGCCGGCTACTCGCTCCCCGACGACCTGCTGTCGGGGACGGGTCTGAGGATCGCCCAGGGCATCATGATGTCGATCCCGGTGGTGGGGACGTATCTGAGCTTCTTCGCCTTCGGCAGCGAGTTCCCGGGCGAGGATCTGATCCCCCGGCTGTATTCGCTGCACATCCTGCTGATTCCCGGACTGCTGCTCGCGCTGATCTCCCTGCACCTCCTGCTGGTCTTCTATCTGAAGCACACGCAGTGGGCGGGGCCCGGCCGCAGTGAGCGCAACGTCGTGGGCCGGCCGATGTTCCCGCGGTTCACCGCCTCGTCGGGCGGCCTGTTCCTCATGGTGTTCGGGGCGCTGACGGTCCTGTCGGGCGTGGCCCAGATCAATCCGGTGTGGGCGTACGGCCCCTATCGTGCGGATGTCGTGTCGACGGGCTCGCAGCCCGACTGGTACGTCGGTTTCCTGGAGGGTGCGCTGCGGCTCGTACCGCCCTGGGAGACGACGGTCGCCGGGCACACGGTGATGTGGAACGTGCTGCTGCCCGCGGTCGTCCTGCCCGGGGCCCTGTTCGCCGTGCTCTACGCGTACCCGTTCGTCGAGCGGCGGTTCACCGGCGACCAGGGGGAACACCACGTGTGCGAGCGGCCCCGCGACAACCCGGTGCGCACCGGGCTCGGCGCCGCCGCGGTCTGTTTCTACGGCGTGCTGCTCCTGGCCGGCGGCAACGACATCGTCGCCCAGACGTTCAAGGTTTCCGTGAACTCGCTGACCTGGGTCTTCCGCATCGGCCTGCTCCTGCTGCCGCCGCTCGCCCACATGGTGACCCGACGCGTGTGCCTCGCGCTCCAAGAGGCCGACCAGGAGCGGCTGGACAAGGGCGAGGAGACCGGCGAGGTACGGCAGACCATCGCGGGCGGCTACGAGGAGAGCCATGTACCGCTCGGCGAGGAGCGGCGGTACGTGCTGAAGTCCTACGGCTACGACACGGGCGGACGGCGCTCGCGCGAGGACGAGTTGGAGCCCTGAGCGTCGCGTCCGGCGTACTGGAAGACCAGGCCGAACACCCCGGCCGCGAGAACGCCCAGGCCCAGCAGGGCCAGCCACAGGCCGTACACGATCCCGAGGGCGAGCAGGACGGAGCCGAGGGCGATGACGATCGGCCAGGGGCTGTGCGGTGAGAAGAAGTCCAGGGGTCCGGCGGTGTCGGCGATCTCGGCGTCGTGGCGGTCCTGGGCGCGCAGGCCCCGCCTGCGGTACTGCATGTGCAGGAAGAACGCGACGAGCGCGGCCATCAGGAACGCGACGGTCAGCACGGCGGTGCCCGCGGGTTCCCGGGAGCGCCAGCCATAGCCGACGGCGGTGACCAGGAAGAAGGCCGCGACGCCGATGAACAGGCGGGACTCGGTCCTCATCGGCCCTCCTTGGCGATGTCCGGGTGGTGCAGGTCGAACGCCGGGGACTCGGAGCGGATGCGGGGCAGCGCCGTGAAGTTGTGGCGCGGGGGCGGGCTGGAGGTGGCCCATTCGAGGGAGCGGCCGTAGCCCCAGGGGTCGTCGGTGTGCACGCGCTGACCGTGGTGGGCGGTGCGCCAGACGTTGTAGAGGAACGGCAGCGTGGACAGGCCCAGCAGGAAGGCGCCGATGGAGCTGATGGAGTTCAGCAGGGTGAAGCCGTCGGCGGCCAGGTAGTCGGCGTAGCGGCGGGGCATGCCCTGTTCGCCGAGCCAGTGCTGGACCAGGAAGGTGGTCTGGAAGCCGATGAACAAGGTCCAGAAGTGGATCTTTCCGAGGCGTTCGTCGAGGAACTTGCCGGTGAGCTTGGGCCACCAGAAGTAGAAGCCGGCGAACATCGCGAAGACCACCGTGCCGAACAGGACGTAGTGCAGGTGGGCGACGATGAAGTACGAGTCGGTGAGATGGAAGTCGAGCGGTGGTGAGGCGATGATGACGCCGCTCATGCCGCCGAGCAGGAAGGTCACCAGGAAGCCGCAGCACCACAGCATGGGTGTCTCGAAGGACAGCGAGCCTTTGATCATCGTGCCGATCCAGGCGAAGAACTTGATGCCCGTCGGGACGGCGATGAGGAACGACATCAGGGAGAAGAACGGCAGCAACACGGCGCCAGTCGCGAACATGTGGTGGGCCCACACCACCGCGGACAGCATGGTGATGACGGTGGTGGCGCCGATGAGGCCGAGGTAGCTGAAGATCGGCTTACGGCTGAAGACGGGAATGATCTCGGAGACGATCCCGAAGAACGGCAGCGCGACGATGTACACCTCCGGGTGCCCGAAGAACCAGAACAGGTGCTGCCACAGCAGCGCGCCGCCGCTGGCCGGGTCGTAGATGTGCGCACCGAACCTGCGGTCCGCCTCCAGGGCGAGCAGGGCGGCTGTGAGCACCGGAAAGGCCGGGAGGATCAGGATCGAGGTGAACAGCACGTTCCAGGTGAAGATCGGCATCCGGAACATGGTCATGCCGGGGGCACGCAGGCACAGGATGGTGGTGATGAAATTGACCGCGCCGAGCGTGGTGGACACGCCGGTCACCACCAGACCCATGGTCCACAGGTCCCCGCCCGAACCGGGACTGCGCACGGCGCTGTTCAACGGGGCGTAGGCGAACCAGCCGAAGCTGGCCGCTCCCCCGGGCACGAGGAAGCCGGACACCACCATCAGGCCGCCGAAGAGGTACAGCCAGTACGAGAGGGCGTTCAGGCGCGGGAAGGCGACGTCCGGGGCGCCGATCTGCAGCGGCATGACGGCGTTGGCGAATCCGGCGAACAGCGGGGTCGCGAACAGCAGCATCATGACCGTGCCGTGCACGGTGAAGAGCTGGTTGTACTGGTCGTTGCTGACCAACTGGAGCCCCGGCCGGGCGAGTTCGGCCCGCATCAGCAGCGCGAGAATCCCGCCGAGCAGGAAGAAGCCGAAGGCGGTCGTCAAATAGAGATTGCCGATCACCTTGTGATCGGTCGTGGTGGCCCAGCGCAGCAACGCCCGGCCGAGCGTCGTCCGTGGCCTCGGTCGCGCCGCACGCGGCCGCTCGGTCCTGCTGTCCACCGCCATGGGCCGCTGGGTACCCGCTCAGCGGCCACGGCAGTCCTCGGACGCGGGGCATTCACCCATGCGCTCTCAGGAGCCCCAGCTCCACTCCGCGATCTCCGGCAGATCGGTGCCGTGCTCGCGGATCCAGGCGTGGTGGCGGGTGCGGGCGTCGGCCATGTCCTGGCGTACGGCCGCCGCGCGCACCGCGAGGCCGGGGACGCGGTCGATGACGTCCATGACCAGGCGGTAGCGGTCGAGGTCGTTGCGGACGACCATGTCGAAGGGTGTGGTCGTGGTGCCGGACTCCTTGTAGCCGCGGACGTGCAGGTGCTCGTGGCCGTTGCGGCGGTAGGCGAGGCGGTGGATCAGCCAGGGGTAGCCGTGGTAGGCGAAGATCACCGGCTTGTCGGCGGTGAACAGGCCGTCGTACTCGAAGTCGGTCATGCCGTGCGGGTGTTCCTCGCGGGGCATCAGCCGGGCGATGTCGACGACGTTGACCACGCGGACCGCGAGCTGGGGCAGATGGCGGCGCAGCAACTGGGCGGCGGCCAGCACCTCCTGAGTGGGCACATCGCCCGCGCAGGCCAGGACCACGTCAGGCTCGCCGCCGTTCTCGCTGCCCGCCCAGTCCCAGATGCCGGCGCCGCGGGCGCAGTGGGCGCGGGCCGCGTCCATGGAGAGCCAGTCGAAGCAGGGCTGTTTGCCGGCCACGATGACATTGACGTAGTCGCGGCTGCGCAGGGCGTGGTCGGCGACGGACAACAGGGTGTTGGCGTCCGGCGGGAGGTATACCCGGACGACCTCCGGGCTCTTGTTGAGGACGTGGTCGACGAAGCCGGGGTCCTGGTGGGAGAAGCCGTTGTGGTCCTGGCGCCACACATGTGAGGTCAGCAGGTAGTTGAGGGAGGCGACGGGCGCCCGCCAGGGCAGTTCCCTGCTGGTCTTCAGCCACTTGATGTGCTGGTTGACCATCGAGTCGACGATGTGCACGAAGGCCTCGTAGCAGGAGAACAGCCCGTGCCGGCCGGTGAGGAGGTAGCCCTCCAGCCAGCCCTGGCAGGTGTGCTCGGAGAGGATCTCCAGGACCCGGCCGTGCCGGTCGAGGTGCTCGTCGACGGGCAGGATCTCGGCCTGCCATGCCTTGCCACTGCTGTCGAAGACGGCCTGGAGCCGGTTGGAGGCGGTCTCGTCGGGGCCTACGACGCGGAAGTCGCGGCGGTCCTGGGTGTCCCGCATGATCTGGGCGACGAGGTCGCCGAGGACCCGGGTCGGTTCGTGCAGGGTCGTGCCGGGCTTGTCGACGGGTACGGCGAACCGGTCGAGGTCGTCGAGCGGCAGCTCGCGTACGAGCAGGCCGCCGTTGGCGCGCGGGGTGGCGCCCAGACGGCGGTCGCCCTCCGGCAGACACGCCAGGACGTCCGGGACGGGCCTGCCGTCGGCGTCGAACAGCTCCTCGGGCCGGTACGAGCGCAGCCACTGCTCCAGTTGCCGCAGATGCTCGGGGTTCTCGCGGACGCCGGCGAGCGGGACCTGGTGGGCACGCCAGGTGCCCTCGACAGGTACGCCGTCGACCTCCGCGGGGCCGGTCCAGCCCTTGGGGGTGCGCAGCACGATGACGGGCCACCTCGAACGCTCGGTCGCCCCTTCCTCACGGGCGCCGCGCTGGATCCGGGCGATGCGGTCCAGAGCGGTGTCCAAGGCCTGGGCCATGGCGCGGTGGACCACGGCCGGGTCGTCGCCGGAGACGTACAGGGGATCGTGGCCGTAGCCGCGCAGCAGCTCGTCGAGTTCCGGCTCGGGCAGCCGGGCGAGCACGGTCGGGTTGGCGATCTTGTAGCCGTTGAGGTGCAGGACGGGCAGGACGGCGCCGTCGCGGGCCGGGTCGAGGAACTTGTTGGAGTGCCAGGAAGCGGCCAGCGGTCCGGTCTCCGCCTCGCCGTCGCCGATCACGCAGGCGACGACCAGGCCGGGGTTGTCGAAGGCGGCACCGTAGGCATGGGAGAGCGCGTAGCCGAGCTCGCCGCCCTCGTGGATGGAGCCGGGGGTCTCGGGCGCCACATGGCTGGGCACCCCGCCCGGGAAGGAGAACTGCCGGAACAGCCGCCGCATGCCCTCCGCGTCCCGGCTGACATCCGGGTACGTCTCGCTGTAGCTGCCCTCCAGCCAGGAGTTGGCGACCACCGACGGCCCGCCGTGCCCGGGACCCCACACGCACAGCGCGTCGAGGCCGCGCGCCTTGATCACCCGGTTGAGGTGGGTGTACACGAGGTTCAGGCCGGGCGAGGTGCCCCAGTGCCCGAGCAGCCGCGGCTTGATGTGCTCGGCGCTGAGCGGCTCGCGCAGCAGCGGGTTGGCGAGCAGGTAGATCTGTCCGGCGGCCAGATAGTTGGCCGCGCGCCAGTGGGCGTCCAGGGTGCGCAGCTCGTCGTCGGTCAGTACGGTGCTGTTCGGGTGTTCGACCTCGGACATCGGGGGACTCCTAAGTCATCGACCGGATCATCGACAGGGTCGTCGGGCGGTGGGAGGCGGCATGGCCGGCAACAAGGCGGAGAAGCTGCCGCGCAAGACGTATGAGAAGGAACTGCTGCGCCTGCAGACGGAGTTGGTGCAGCTGCAGGAGTGGGTGCGTGCCGAGGGCGCCCGTCTCGTCGTCATCTTCGAGGGGCGGGACGCGGCGGGCAAGGGCGGCACCATCAAACGGGTCACGGAGCACCTCAACCCGCGCGTGGCGCGGATCGCGGCCCTGCCCAAGCCGACCGAGCGGCAGCGCACGCAGTGGTACTTCCAGCGGTATGTGGAGCAGCTCCCGGCCGGCGGGGAGATCGTGCTGTTCGACCGCAGCTGGTACAACCGGGCCGGTGTCGAGCGTGTGATGGGCTTCTGCACCAAGGCGGAGTACCAGCTCTTCCTGCGCCAATGCCCCATTTTCGAGCGGATGCTCGTGGAGGACGGGATCCTGCTGCGCAAGTACTGGTTCTCGGTCAGCGACGAGGAGCAGCAGGACCGCTTCCGGCGCCGCCTGGAGGATCCGCTGCGGCGCTGGAAGCTGTCGCCGATGGACCTGGAGTCGATCACCCGGTGGGAGGAGTACTCCCGGGCCAAGGACGAGATGCTGGTCCACACCGACATCGCGGAGGCGCCCTGGTACGTCGTCGAGAGCGACGACAAGCGCCGCGCCCGGGTGAACATGATCGCCCACCTGCTGGACTCGGTGCCGTACAAGGACGTGCCGCCGCCGGTCCTTGAGCTGCCGGAACGGCCGCCGTCGACCGGTTACGAGCGCCCGCCGCGCGATCTGCAGAACTATGTCCCGGACCACGCGGCGAGCCTGTAAGCGGCTCACAACAGGCCCGATCCGGCCATGCCGATGCCGACGCCCGGTCATGCGCCGCCCGCGCGTACGACGGCGACCGGGCAGTGGGCGTGGTGCAGTACCGCCTGGCTGACCGAGCCGAGCAGCAGCCCGGTGAAGCCGCCCCTGCCGCGCGCACCGACCACCACGAGACCGGCGTCCGCGCTGGCGTCGATCAGTGTGTGGCGGATCCGGCCGCGTACGAGCCGGCGCCGTACCTCGACGTCCGGGTACTTCTCGCGCAGGCCGCCGAGGGCTTCGGCGAGCACCCGCTCCTCCTCGTCGCGCAGCCGGTCCTCGTCGTAGGTGACGAAGGGCGGGTCGCCCGGGGACTCGTAGACCCGTTCGGTGTGGGTGTTCCAGGCGTGCAGCGCCACCAGTCCGGTGCCGTGCAGCGAGGCGTGTGCGAAGGCGAACTCGACGGCCGGCTCGGCCTGGGGCGAGCCGTCCACGGCCAGCAGCACCGGACCGGCGGGGTCGGGTCGGCCGCGTACGACCAGGACGGGACAGCCGGCGTGGGCGGCCAGGTGGGCGGCCGTGGATCCGAGCAGCAGGCTGCCGAAGCGGCTCAGGCCCCGGCTGCCGACGACCGCAAGCGAGGCGGTCCGCGTTTCGAGCTGCAGCACCATGACCGGCTCGCCGACGACGACCTCGCGTGCGATGTCCACGTGGGGTGCGAGCGTGCGCGCCCGCCGTTCCGCCTCGGCGAGCGTGCCGTCGATCAGCTCACGCACTCCGGCGCTCGACGGGCTCCAGGGCGGCACCCCGGGCGGCACATGGACCGACGGCCAACCGAAGGCGTGCACCAGCCGGAGCCCCACACCGCGCAGGGCGGCCTCACGCGCGCCGACCTCCACGGCGGTCAGGCTCGACTCCGATCCGTCCACGCCCACGACGACAGGACCGCTCATCACCGGTCTCCCTTCTCCGGGCCTCCAGGCATCCGGGTATCCGGCGAGCCCGGTTTCCAGCCTCTCGCCGTCCGGCTCATCCCGCACAGGGCCGTACGGACCCCAGGGGCGCCGGTCGCACCCGAGCTGGAAGCTCGGGCTCGTCGTCCGCGCGGCCCTCCACCACGTGCCGTGCCCGTCGCCATCGTCCCGCGCGGATGAACCGCCCGCGCCGGGATCAGTCCGGCAGCCCCAGCCGTGCCGACTCCCCCGGCTCGATGACGACCGTGCGGTCCGGCAGGCGTACCTCGATCGGGGACGCGTCGGAGGACGGGACGGAGATGTCCAACTCGCCGTGCTCGAGGTGCAGGCGTACACCCCAGTTTCCCTGGTAGCGCAGGGCGAAGCCGTACGCGGAGAGTTCCGGAAGGGGTACCGGGTCGAGCCACAGCGCTCCGTCGCGGGTCTCCAGGCCGGTCAGTCCGCGCTGCACCAGATCGAGGGTGCCGGCCATGGCGCCGAGGTGGATGCCCTCGCCGGTGGTGCCGCCCTGGACGTCCGCGATGTCGCCCTGGAGGGCCTCCTGGCAGAACTTCCACGCCTCCGCCCGCCGGGCGCGGGCCAGCACCCAGCCGTGGACCAGGCCGCTGAGCGTGGAGCCGTGGCTGGTTCGGTGCAGGTAGTAGTCGACGGTACGGTGCCAGATGTCGTCGTCGAGCGTCAGCCCCAACCGGCGGAACAGGCCCCGCAGTTCGGCCGGTGAGAAGAGATAGCCGAGCATCAGGACGTCGGCCTGTTTGGAGGCCTGGTAGCGGTTGACGGTGTCGCCCTCCGCCTCCAGGATGCGGTCCAGGCGGCGGATGTCGCCGTAGCGCTCCCGGTAGTCCTTCCAGGGGAGCTCGGCGAGTTCGCCGTAGCCGTCGAACTGGCTGATGACACCGGCGTGGAAGGGCACGTGGAGTGTGCGGGAGACTTCCTCCCACTGCTCCAGTTCGCCGGCGTCGAGGCCGGTGCGTTCGGCGAGTTCGCGGCGCCTGGGTTCCGGCAGGGCCTCGATCAGTTGCACTGCGCGGGTGAGCACCCAGGCGGCGGTGACGTTGGTGTAGGCATTGTCGTCGAGGCCGGGGGAGCTCGCGCCCGGATAGGCGTCGTGGTACTCGTCGGGACCGACCACGCCCTTGATGCGGTACCGGCCGATGTCGTCGTCGTAGCCGGCGGCGTCCGCCCAGAAGCGGGCGATCTGGAGCAGCATCTCGGCACCCTTGGTGTGCAGGAACTCCGTGTCGCCGCTGGCCTCGCAGTACTGCCACACGTTGTACGCGATGGCCGAACCGACGTGGAACTGGAGCCGGGAGTAGTCCGGCAGCCAGCGCCCCGACCGGGGGTTCAGATGGAGCTGCTGGGTCTCCTCGCGGCCGTCGCTGCCGCTCTGCCACGGGTACATGGCGCCGCGTCGCCCGGCGGCCCGGGCCGAGGTGCAGGCCTGCTCCAGGCGGCGGTGGCGGTAGCGCAGCAGGGCCCGGGCGACCTCGGGGAAGTGCAGGTTGAGGAAGGGCAGCACGAACAGCTCGTCCCAGAAGACATGGCCGCGGTAGGCCTCACCGTGCAGGCCCCGGGCGGGCACGCCGACGTCGAGGTCGGCGGTGTGCGGGGAGAGCGTCTGCAGCACATGGAACAGGTGCAGGCGCAGGATGTGGCCCGGTTCCCCGGCGACTTCGAGGGCGGCTCGGCGCCAGAGCTGGTCCCAGGCCGTGAAGTGCGAGGTGAGCAGGTCGTCGAAGCCGGGCGCGCGGCCGACCCGGTCGAGGGCGGCGTGCAGCGGATCGCTGATGGCCGGGTCGCGCGAGGTGTGCAGGGCGACGATCTTGTCGACGGTGCAGGTGCCGCCGTCGGTGAGCGCCAGGACGGTGTGCTGGGTGGTGCGCCGGCTCCTGTTGCGGACGGTGACCAGCGCGTCGGAGGTGAGACGGGCGGCCATGCCGATACGGATGTCGGAGGTGCGGGTACGGCAGCGCAGCCAGACGGTGTCCGGGGTGGCGGTGCCCGCGTGCACGTGGATGAGGTGGTGGCCGTCCAGGTCGCGGTAGCGCGGCACACCGGCGTTGGTGACACCGCCATCGAGGGAGGCCTCCACCTCCAGTTCGCCGGAGAAGCCCTCGGCGGTGAACTCGGCGCGCAGCGCGCCCAGATGGGGATCGGCCATGTGCACGATTCGCTGCTGACGTACCGTCAGGATGCGTCCTTTGCCGAGGTCGTAGCGGGTGTGCCGTTGCAACATCCCGGAGGCCAGGAGCAGTTCCATACGGTGCTCCAGCAGCGTGGTGGTGTCCGGGGTGAGCCATGGCCCGCCGCGCAGGCGGAATCGCAGCGGCAGCCAGTTCGGGAGGTTGACCATGTCCTCGTTCTCGACCTGACGCCCCGCCACGTCGGAGGTGAGCCGGTTGTGGCAGCCCGCGACGTAGGTCCCCGGGTAGTGGATGTCGTCGGCCGAGCACTCCGGCAGCGCGCCCCGGGTGGCGAAGTAGCCGTTGCCCAGGGTGCACAGGGACTCACGCAGCCGTTCGTCCGTGGGTTCGTACCCCTGGTACTCCCAGGTCCATCCCGTCGCTGCCGTCACTTCGACTCCTCACCCAGCAGTTCCGCGAGATCCCGTACGACGATGTCGGCGCCGTGCCGGCGCAGCCTCTCCGCCGAGTCCCCCGCGGCGGCCCGGTCCACGCCCACCACCAGGGCGAAGCCGCCACGCCTGCCCGCCTCCACGCCGGCCAGCGCGTCCTCCACGACGGCGGCACGGTCGGCGGGGACGCCGAGCCGGTCGGCCGCGGTGAGGAACAGATCGGGCTTCGGCTTGCCCGGCAGGCCGAGCCGGGCCGCCTCGCCGCCGTCCACGAGGACGTCGAACAGGTCGCGCACACCGGCCCGGGTGAGCAGCTCGCCGGCGTGCCGGGAGGCGGACGCCGCCGCCACGGGCACCTGCGCCCGGCGCAGGGCGCGCACGAGGCGCACGGTGCCGGGATAGGCCTCCACGCCCTGCTCGCGCAGCCGCCGGGTGAACAGTTCCTCCTTGTCGGCGGCGACGTCCCGCACGGTCCCCTCCGACGCCTCGATGCCCCGGGAGGCGAGGAAGGCGGCGGCGCCGTCGAGCCGGGACTTGCCGTCGACGTACCGCAGATAGTCGTCCCCGACGTCGAAGGGCCGCCGCTGCCCGGGATCCGTGGACGGATGCGCCCGCAGGAAGGCGTCGAAGGCCTCCTTCCAGGCCGCCGCGTGCACCCGGGCGGAGTCGGTGATCACGCCGTCCGTGTCGAAGACGACGGCTCGGACGTCGGTCAGCGAAGGGGCGAGGGTGTCCATGGTCACTCCGGCTCGGGTACGACGGCGGTCGGCTGCGGGGCGGTCCTCCACTCCACCGTCGCACGGGTGACCGGGCGACCGCAGGGGGTGAGTGGGCCGAGGCCGGGGCGACCGGCCCTGGTGGCTCCGCCCTTCGTGTGGTGTCCTGTAGATGACGGAAAGGGCCTCGGACAGACGCGGAGAAGCGGCTTCGGACCGCGCACCGCGCAATCAGGATCCGCGAGAAGCGGATGGGTCCTTTCCGCCCTTCATGTGCGCATCCCCTCGATCGAGTGAGTCGTCCCGCCCGGTGACAACTTCTGTGCAGGAGCGACACACAGGCTGCACACGGCCCGTCGAAAGGCTCGCTACGGTTCTGGCCGATCGATCCCACGTGCGAACGCCAAGTCAGGAAGACCACGGATGGACTACTGCTCCACGTGCCGTCGGCACCTCAACGGTGCCCTGGTGTGCCCCGGGTGCGGCGCCTACGCCCAGGACATCGCTCCCCCCATGGCGATGGCTCCCGCGGCAGCCCCCGTCCCTGACCCGTGGCACGACGAGGCTCCGTCGGCCGAGGAAGCGTACGAGGAAACGGCAGCCGTGCCGGTCCTGCCCGAGGGCCGCGCGGCACGGCGGCGCCAGCGGGCCCGCTGGAGGAAGAACCAGCGCAGGGCCGTGGTGGCCACCGCGGTGGCGCTGGTCGGCGGCGGGCTGACCGTCGCCACGCTGGACCGGCAGTCCGGGGACCGGGCGCAGGCGGCCACGGCACCCGACAACACGCCCATGGGCGCCACCGAGGAGCAGGCAACCGAACCCGCTCCGGCGGCGTCGACACCGCCCGGCACGCGCCGCTCGCGGCCCCACACGCCCTCGGCACAGCCGTCGGCCACCAACGCCCCGCGTGAGCAGGGCGTCGCCGTGACGCCTACCACCGCCCAGCCGCGCACCCCCACGTCCGCGGCGCCCACGGCGGCATCGGCCGCCCAGTCCCAGCCCCTCCCCGCCATCACCGCAGCGGCCCCCGAGCCGACGGCCACGCCCACGCCCACGCCCCCGGCCCCCGAAGGCACGGCGACCCCGTCGGCGCCCCCCTCACCCTCGGCGACCTCGCCGTCGGGACTCTGCCTGCTCGTGGTGTGCATCAACTGATTCCGCGAGCCGGGGCGTGCCGGCCGAGACCCACTCGTTGTTGTCCGAACCCTGGCCCGGCCTGCTTGGGGGCGCCGGACCAGTGCGCTCAGTCGTTGCGGTACAGGCTCGTCAGCAGTTCGATCGCCGCCTGCGTCGCCGGATGCGGGTCGTCCCGCCACCAGCCCAGGCGTACGGCGATGGGCTCGGCGTCGCGTACCGGGCGGTAGACCACTCCGGGGCGTGGGTACTGGTTGGCGGTCGCCTCGGCGGTCATGCCGACGCAGCGGCCGGTGGCGATGACCGTCAGCCAGTCGTCGACGTCGTGGGTCTCCTCCGTCGCCGGACGGGCGTCCGGGGGCCACAGCTCTGCCGTGGTCGTGCCCGTGCGCCGGTCGACGAGGAGCGTGCGCCCGCCGAGGTCGGCGAGCCGGACCGAGCGGGCGCCGGGTTCCGGCACGGGCCTTCGGACTGTTCATGTCAACCCGGTGCTCGCCGCGCTCGTCGGCCTGGTCGGGCTCGGGCAGGGTCTCGGCTGGGCGGAGTGGGCGAGCATCGGGGCGATCGTGGCCGCGAACGCGCTCAGCATCCTGACCTCACGGGCGCCTCGGGTGGACGCCTGATGACCGCACCGGCCCGCTCGGGCTCGGTTCCTCCTCAGGGCTGTTCGTCGAAGCTGGCGAAGTAGGCGGCGGCCATGTCCTCATCGCCGTGGCCCTGGGCGGCGGCCCGCTCCAGGCGGGCGGCGCCCGCGGCGGCGACGTCCAGGCGGATCCCGCCCCGCTCGCCCGCCTCGACAATGAGCCGGGCGTCCTTGGCCGCGGTGGACACCGCGAACTGGGCCGGGGAGAGCCGGTCTTCGAGGATCAGCCCGGACTTGGCCCGCAGATACCCCATGTCGAGCGGTCCGCCGTCGATGAGGTCGAAGAAGTGCTGCGGGTCGACGCCGAGGACGCGAGAGAGGGCGAGCGTCTCGCCGGCCGCGGCGGTGGCGGCGATGACCCAGCTGTTGGCGACCAGCTTCAGCCGGGTGGCGGTGCCCGCCGCGCCGTCCTCGCCGGTCCACACCGTGCGGGCGCCGACGGCGTCGAAGACCGGCCTGACCTTCTCCCGGCCGTCGGCGGGCCCGGCGGCCAGCACCGTGAGCTGACCGGCCTCGGCGGGCTGGCGGGTGCCGAGCACGGGGGCGTCGTAGAAGGCGAGTTGCCGCTCGCGCGCGAAGTCCGCCAGTGCGGGCAGGGCGTCGATGCCGGCGGTCGTCGACTGGACCCAGGCGGTGCCGGGGCGCAGGGCGGGGGCGGCCTGCCGCATCACGTCCAGGGCGGCGGGGCCGTCGTGCAGGACGGTCAGCACGACGTCGGCGTCCCGCACGGCCTCGGCGGGGCTGCCGACGACGAGCGCGCCGTCGTCGGTCAGCGGTTCGGCCTTGGCGCGGGTGCGGTTCCAGGCACGGACGGCGTGTCCGGCGCGGGCGAGGTTACGGGCCATCGCGGCCCCCATGATCCCGGTGCCCAGCACCGCGACGGTGAGCTTGTCGGTCATGCCGTTCGCCTTCCTGTGTCGTCCTCGGTACGTCAAGCGCGGGCGGCCCGGCGGACCGGACCGGTACCGGCCATCGGGAAGATCCTCCACCAGTCGGGCGTGCGGCACATCGAGCCGCTCCGTCGAGCGGTTCGTGGACTGGCCGGCCCTGTTGGAGGCGCTGATGTTCCTACGCGGGCGTGACCTGCGCCGGCGCCTGGAGCAGGCGTACCGCGTCCTGGTGATACCGCAAGTTCAGTCCCGCAGGACGAGGTCGAGCAGTCCGGGAAAGCGCGCCTCGAACTCCTCGCGGCGCAGCCGGTTCACCCGCTTCGGGCCCTCGTCCCGCTGCTCGACGAGCCCGGCGCCGCGCAGCACCGAGAAGTGGTGGCTGAGTGCGGCCTTGCCGACCGGCACGTCGAAGCTGCCGCAACTGCGCGACCAGTCGGCGGAGCCCGCGAGCTCACGGATGAGCTGCATGCGCACCGGGTCGGCGACCGCGGACAGCGCGGTCTGGACGGAGACGTCCTCGGGATGGGTATGCACCGGTGCGGCGCGATGACCGCCGCCCGCCGTCTGGTTCGCCATGCCTCGCTCCCCGAGCCGCTTGCCGAGTGTTCGATGAGTATCTTACAGTCCGAGTGTTCGCTTCTGATTGAACACATGGGTATGTCGACACAGAAGGGCCGGTCCGTCATGCGCGCAGTCGAGTTCCAGGAGTACGGCGATCCCGAGGTGCTGAAGGTCGTGGAGGCCGGGGTCCCGGCGCCGGGGCCGGGCCAGGTGACCATCGACACCGCCTGTGTCGGCGTGAACTTCGCGGACGTCAAGGCACGGGCCGAGGGGTACCGGGTGGACGCGCTGCCCTTCCGGCCGGGCCTCGAGCTCTCCGGGCGGATCAGGGCCGTCGGCGCGGGCGTCGAGGACCTGCGCCCCGGGCAGGAGGTCGCCGCCCTCGTCGGCGCCGGCGCCTACGCGGAGGTGGTCGTCGCCGACGCCGCGACCGTCTTCCCGCTCCCCGAGGGCCTGGACCTGCGCACGGCGGCCACGCTTCCCACGGTCGTGCCGACGGTCCATGCCCTCCTGCACGAGGTCGGCCGGCTGCGCGCCGGGGAGACCGTGCTGGTGCACGGTGCGGCGGGCGGCATAGGAACCGTGGCCGGACAGCTCGCCCGCGCTGCCGGTGCCGGAGCGGTCTATGGCGTCGCCTCCTCGGCGAGCAAGGCCGAGTACGCCCTCAAGCACGGCTACGACGAGGTGTTCTCGGCCGACACCTTCCCCGAGGACGTCCGCCGCGCCACCGGCGGCCGGGGCGTGGACCTCGTCCTGGACCCGGTCGGCGGCGACACCCTGCGCCGCGGCCTGGACACGCTGGCGGTCTACGGGCGCCTGGTGTCCTTCGGCAACGCGAGCGGGGCGAAGCCCTGGCAGGCCGGGCAGCCCGAGCTCTACTCACAGGGCCGCTCCGTCGCGGGCTTCTCCATCCTGGCCCTCGCCCAGTCGGCACCGGACGCGCTGCGCGCGCTCGCCGAACGCGCCTTCCGTACGGTCACCGACGGCACCGTGAGCCTGCCGATCACCGCGGAGTTCCCGCTGTCGGACGCGGCCGGGGCGCACCGGCTGATGGGCGGGCGCACGTCGACGGGCAAGTTGGTGCTGCGGGTGGGCGACTGAGTGCGAGCGCCGCCCTCCACGATCGACACGTACCGCACAGCGCACGGCAGTTGGGCCGATGCTCAGGCGTGGCAGTCGACCAGCCATTCGCGTAGATCGCTGCGCTGTTTGATGCCGAGCTTCCGGTAGATACGGGTCAGGTGCTGCTCGACGGTGCTGACGGTGATGAACAGCTCGCCTGCCGCCTCGCTGTTGGTGTAGCCCTTGCCGACGAGGAGAGCCACCCGCTGCTCGGCCGCGCTCAGGTCGGCGATGCCGCGGACGTCCTCGCCGGGCGGGGTCTCGGCGTCGCCAAGGGGGTGTGCCGCGTCGGCCGGCGAACGGCGGGTGCGGTCGAGCAGGCGCAGGATGCGGGCGCGTTCGCTGTGGTCGCAGGCCTCGGTCATGAGGTCGAGCGCCTCTTCGAGGAGCGGCGAGCAGTGTGCGGGTTCCATGGTCTGCGCCAGCACCCGCAGGGTGATCGCGCGCGTGCGGCGCTGGGAGGGGACGAGCAGGTCGAGCTGTTCCGCGGCCGAGTCGCGCGCCTCCGCGTCGCGGTGGAGGGCGATCAGGGCCTGCGCCCGGTCGGTGCGCCAGGGGATGAAGGAGGGCGAGTCCAGCTTCCAGGCCGTCATGCGCTGACCGCAGGTCGCGAAGTCCCGCAGGGCCAGGTGGGGTTGGTGGCTCGCCAGGTGGTAATGGCCGCGGGCGTGCAGGAGATAGAGGCTCTCCAGACTGTGGGCCGCTGTTTCGGGGTTCACCAGGGAGAGCAGCCGTTGTGCGCCTTCCAGGTCGCCGATCTCGATCAGGGCGAGCATCAGCACGGCTCGCGGGATGCCGGTCAGTGTGGTGAGGGTCTGGTGCGCCCCGCAGGTCAGGGCGGTGCGGGCATAGTCGGCCGCCGCTTCGGGCTCGCCCCGGCCGAACGCCACCTCGGCCATGACGGAGGCGAAGAACGCGACCCATCCGGGGTCGTTGCGGTCGTTGGCCTCCTTGAGCAGCAGCTCGCCCCAGTCGTGCGCAGGGCCGTACTGGTCGGCGTAGACCAGTGCCCGCAGGGTGTTGCCCAACGCCTCGACCGTGCCCGCCCCCAGCCGCAGCATCCGCAGCCGGTCCTCGGCGAGTTCCAGGCCCGAGTCCGTCAGGTCGCCGCGGAGCACGGAGCCGAGGAGGCGGGCCGAGCCGGCCAGTTCGCCGCCCGTACGGGGGTGGCGTGTACGGCCGTGGGGTCCGGCCTGTTCGGGTACCCCGGGCAGTTCGAGGGCGAGCGGCGGGTAGGTGCAGGCGAGCCAGGTCTTGAAGGCGTTCCATTCCTCACCGTCGGCGTGCTGCGTGTCGAATCCGGACTCGCCGGCCCAGCGCAGGGCTTCCTTGGCCTGTTCCAGCAGGCCCTGTTGGAGCAGCCCGCGGATCATCTGGACCGCCTGGCCCGCCTGGAGCGGCGGTTCGCAGGTGGCCGCGGGGCCCAGGCCGAGATGCCGGGCGACCACCGCCGGGTTGAGACGCCACTCGGTGCGGGCCAGCATCAGGGTGACGTCGGCGTGCTGCTGCTCGGTGACAGCCTCGCGTTGGGCGAGCCGGACGTATGCGGTGGCCTGGTCGAGGCGGTCGGCCTGTAACTGCTGTTCCGCGGCGTCCATCAGCAGCGGGACCGCCCAGGGGTCCTTCGCGCTGTCGGCGGCGAGCAGTTGCGTACCCACGTCGGCCGCACCGGCTCCCTCCTGGAAGAGCAGCCGGGCGGCGTCGGTATGGAGTTCGGCGCGGCGCTCGGGGGTGAGGCTCTCCAGCACGGCCGCACGTGCCTCGCGGTGGCGGAATCCCCGCGCGGTGAGCAGTCCGCTGCGGAACAGGATGTGCTCGGAGCGGCGGATCAGGGCCCTGTCAAGGTGCAGCAGCCGCTCGATGAGGTGGCGGGATCCGGTCGCCTCCAGTACGGAGAACCCCTGGGCCACCTCGGAGGATATTCGGTCCATGCGCTGCATGCAGGTGAGCACGGCGCGGCGGTAGTTGGGCAGTCCGCCGTCCTCGCCGGTGCCGTCGCGACCCTCCAGGCGGTCGGCGACGAGTGCGTTGACGAGGAGGGGGTTTCCGCCACTGAGCGAGCGGTACAGCGGGGCCAGCCGGGCCGAGTCGACCTGGCCGCCCGTGGACTCGCGCAGGATGTCGCCGACCTGACGGACGGAGAGGGGTTCGAGTACGACCCGTCGGCAGTTCGTCTGGGACGACATCTCCATCTGGAAGAGCGGGAAGGCGGGCAGGGCGCCGGGCTGGAGACCGAGCACCAGCAGGACCCGCTTGTTGAGGATGCGGCGGGCCAGGTAGCACAGGAACTGGAGGGAGATCCGGTCGGCGTGGTGCAGATCATCAACGGTGATCACCAGCGGCCGCTGGGCCGCGAGCCGCATCATGGCGGCGTGGAGCTGGGCGAGCACCCGGCCGTGCTCGGGGCTGACCCGCTCGGGGTCGGTGGCGTCAGCGGTGGTCAGGCAGGCCGCCGATTCGATGATCTCCTGCAACTCGGCGATTTCGGGCAACTGACCCGAGGCATTGTGTGCCAACTGATCGACCACACCAAACGGAATTTCATTCTCCGTTTGCACGGCGAGTGCCGACAGAACGAGCGCACCACCGTCGACGACATTGTCCGAAAAACTCCTGAGTAACTCCGTCTTTCCGCTGGCGACCGTGCCATCGACCAGGACAACACCGCCCTTTCGGCTCAGGCACGAGCCCAGCATCCTGTTGAGTTGCGTCAATTCCCGGTCGTTGTGCGAAAAGCGCATGACAAGCCCCCGTAATGACCCGTTCTTCGCTATATCCATGTCAGCGTGGTGGCATGCTGAAGAATTTACGCACCACCGAAGCGGCGGCATCGAAAATAGGGTCCGCCCGTCAGGCGGACGCGGTCGGGAGACAGGCGGGGCCCTCCCAGCGGCTGCGGCCGGCGGACCACCCATAGCTCACGGGCGACGACATGGCACCCCCCCATCAAAAGAATGTCCCGTTTTTTTTGAAGGTTACATGTCTCAAGAGGGCCGCGCCAGTGGCTTCTGCGCCGGGTGGGCGGAGCGGGTCATGAGCCGCCGGTGGCGGCAACGGGCCGGCTCAGGGCAAGCGAAAGACCCGCACGCCGGGGACGGCGGGCGGGGCATGCCGAGAAGCCGGCTGCCCGTCCGGGGGATTGGCGGGCAGCCGACGCAGAAGGGGCGCGGCCGGTCAGACGGAGACCGCGAGGAGGTGATCGCGGACCAGGTCGACGACCTCGCCGGACTCGGTGAGATAGAAGTGGCCTCCTGGGAAGACCCGCATCTCGAAGGCGCCCTTGGTGTGTTCGCGCCAGGTAGCCACGTCCTCCACGTCGGCGCGTGGATCGCGGTCGCCGGTCAGCGCGAACACGGGACAGTCCACCCGGTCGCCCTCGCGGTGGCGGTAGGTCTCGGCCGCGCGGTAGTCGCTGCGCAGGGTGGGCAGCAGGAGCGCGCGCATGTCGGGGTCGTCCAGCAGCGACATGTCCGTACCGCTCATCGCCCTCAGCTCGGCGAGCAGGCCACTGTCGGGCAGTTCGTGGATGTGCTCATTGCGCACCCGGGACGGTGCCCGGCGGCCGGAGGCGAAGAGCACGGCCGGCCGCGTGCCCGTGGCCTCCAGGCGCAGCGCGACCTCGTAGGCGATGGTGGCGCCCATGCTGTGCCCGAAGAGGGCGAGGGGACCGTCGCGCCAGGGGGTCAGCGCGTCGGTGATCCGGTCGGCCGCCTCCGCGATGTCCGCGAACGACGGCTCCAGGCGCCGCTCCTGGCGTCCCGGGTACTGCACGGCCAGCACCTCGACGTCCGGCGTGAGCGCGGCGGACATCGGATGGAACCAACTCGCCGATCCGCCCGCGTGGGGCAGACACACGAGTCTCACCCGTGTCTGCGCAGACGGGTGGAAGACCCGGATCCACGGGCTGTACTGCTCGTCGAGTGAGCTTGCCATGGCCGAAAACGACCTCCTCTTCCTCTTCCGCCACGTCCCCGAGCGGGGAGGCCTCGGCGAAGGGCGCCGCGGCGTCCGGGGACCCGGCTCTGCTGAAGGAAAGTTAACGGCCGCTCCCGTCCGGCATCCCCCCTAGCAGACCCCTAACTTGTGTTTGTGGGGTCGTGGAGGGTCACCTCCACCTCGCCCATGTCCTCGGTCACGAGCACACGCCGCATCCCGGCCCAGCCCGCCACCCCCAGCGCGTACAACCCCTGCGGGACGGCCGGGAACACGAACCTCCCGTCGACATCGGTCCGTTCGCGCAGTGCGAGCCCCGAGCCGTCCGTCAGCGTGACGGGCGTGTCCGCGACGGGCCGGCCGTCCGCGTCCAGGACCACGCCCTGACAGGAGAGCAGACGGCGCGTCAGGACGGCGTCGGCCAGGACCAGTTCGTTGCCGCCGATGCACACCGGGCGCAGCCAGTGCTCGAATTCCTGGTGAAGCACCAGGAGCGTGTAGCGGCCGGGGCGCAGTCCGGCGACCTCGAAGGAGCCGTCGTCCGCGGCCACGCCGGAGCCTGCCACCTTTCCGGTGTCGTCCATGAACACCGCGAGGGCGTCCGGAACCGGCATGTAGAGGGTCTCCTCGACGACCGTGCCGCGCGCCGTCAGTACCTCGCGCAGCAGCAGAACGGTCTCGTCGGGCTCGGGGCCGCCCGTCACCTTGAGGTGTGTCGTACCGGGAAGATGCCCGGTGGCACCGCCCAACAGGACGTACGGCGCGGCGCCGGGCACCGCCAGTTCGCACGAGCCGTCCGCTCGCGCCTCCCCCTGTCCGAGCAGCCGGCCTCCGCGGTCGACGAGCGTCAGCTGTGCCCGGGGCACCGGGCGGCCCTGCGTGTCCAGGACCCGCACGGTGACATGGCCCGCTGCGCGATGGTGCCCGTGCATCGCGTTCCCTCCCCCTCTTCAGATGTCACCCGGCGCTGATCGGTGAGTCAGCCGGGTCTGGATCACGCCGCTTTCACAGACAACCGAGCGTGGCCGTCACTGCGGGGCGACGCTGTCGAACCGGGCATTTTCCAAAATGGCGAGCATTCCGTCCAGATCCTCGGCGACATCGTGCTCCGGGTTGTGGGCCCACCGCAGCATCGTGTTGAGGATGACCCCGAAGATCGCGCCGCTGATGGCCCGGACCTTGGTGTCGTCCTCCGGGCGCCCGGTACGCTCGGCGACCAGCGAGGTGATCATCCGCATGGTCTGGGTGACGTTGCCCAGACTGGCGGCCCACAGTTCCGGCACGGTCACCATCAGCACGTCGCGGTCGCGCTGCGCTCCGAACTCCTCCGGCGACAAGCCCTCGATGGTCTCCCGGATGGCCTGGCGCAGCGCGCGCAGCACCGGCAGGTCGGGCGACTGGGCGCGCCAGGCGTTGATGAAGAAGGCATCCTGCTCGTCGGTGACGACCAGCTCTTCCTTGGTGGGGAAGTAGCGGAAGACCGTGCTCTGCGAGACCTCGGCCGCTTCGGCGATCTGCTCCATCGTCGTCGCCTCGTAGCCCTGCTCGCGGAACAGCCGCAGTGCCTCCTGCTGGATCGCCGCGCGGGTCTTGGCCTTCTTGCGCTCCCGCAGGCCGAGGGACTGTCCACCCTCCACCGGTGTCCGCGACCGGGACGGTTTCACAACGCCCATCTGGGAGTTCCCTTCATTCCTCGTTTCCGGCGATCGACCGTACACGCGATCGAACCGCGGACTCTTTCAGTTTGCCCAACGTAAGAGTACAGTGCACCCTTAACTGACGGTACACTTGCAAAAGAAGGTTGAATCCTGTGAAGGCCTTTCTGTATCGGACCGGGCGGGAGTCGTTCCGACGACGCCGGCTCGTCACCCTCATCTGGGTGATCGTCCTCGTCGCCCTCGGCTTCGGCGCGGCCACCTTGTCCAAGCCCACCGTCGAGTCCTTCTCCATCCCGGACACCGAGTCGCAGCGGGCCATCGACCTGCTCTCGGAGCGCTTCCCGCAGGCCGCGGCGGACGGTGCCCTCGCGCGCGTGGTGATCGTGGCGCCCAAGGGCCAGCAGGTCACCGACCCCGAGCGACGCGAGGCCGTCGAGAAGGTGGTGGCCCGGCTCGGCGACGCGCCCAAGGTCGCGAGCGTCGCCGACCCCTTCGAAGCGCAGTCGGTCTCCAAGGACCAGCGGATGGCGCTCGTCCAGGTCGACTACCGGGAGCCACGCAGCGAGCTGACCGACGCCGACCGGGAAGCGCTGTTCGACTCCGCCGAGCCGGCCGAGAAGGCGGGCCTCACCGTCGAGTTCGGCGGTGACGCGCCCAAGGGCGCGCCGGAGGAGGGCGGCAGCGAGCTCATCGGCGTGGTCGTCGCCGCCATCGTCCTGGTGGTCACCTTCGGTTCGCTCATCGCCGCCGGACTGCCGCTGCTCACGGCCATCATCGGTGTCGGCATCAGCCTGTGCGGCGTCCAGGCGAGCAGCTCGTTCATCGAGCTCAATTCCGACACACCCGCACTCGCCCTGATGCTGGGCCTGGCGGTGTCCATCGACTACGCCCTGTTCATCAGCTTCCGCTACCGCGAGGAGCTGCTTGCCGGGCGCCCGGCGGAGGAGTCCATCGGCCGCGCCGTCTCCACCGCGGGCTCGGCGGTCATCTTCGCCGGCGTGACCGTGATCATCGCCCTGGTCGGTCTGTCGGTGGTGGGCATCCCGATTCTGACGCAGATCGGTATCGCCGCCGCGCTCACCGTGGCCGTGGCGGTGCTGGTCGCCTTGACCCTGCTGCCCGCCCTGCTCGGCTTCGTCGGCACGCGCGTGCTCGGGCGCCGACGGCACGCCGAGCGGCAGGCTGCCACAACGGCCCCCGAGTCCGCCCGCACCTCGCTCGACAAGGGCGAGGACAGCGGCGAGAGCCACCAGCCCGGCAAGCCCGCCATGGGACTGCGCTGGGTACGGCTGGTCGCCCGCAAACCGGTGCTGTTCCTGGTGGCGGCTTCCGCGGCGCTCGTCGTGCTCGCCCTGCCCGCCGCAGATCTCCGTCTCGGCCTGCCGGACGACGGCACCGAGCCCACCGACACCACGCAACGCAAGGCCTACGATCTCGTGACCGAGGGCTTCGGCCCCGGCCACAACGGCCCGTTGACGATCGTGGTCGATTCCAAGGGCGGCGGCGACGCCCAGGCCGCCGCGAAGCAGGTGAGCGAGGGCATCTCCTCCCTGCCCGACGTCGAGTCCGTCTCCCCACCGATGTCCAACGACGCCGGCGACACCGTGTTGCTGCTGCTGACCCCGGAGAGCTCCCCGGCCAGCGCCGCCACCGAGGACCTGGTCGGCGACATCCGCGACCGCGCGGTGGACGTGCGCCAAGACACCGGCGCCGCGATCGCCGTCACCGGCACGACCGCACTCAACATCGACATCTCCCAGCGCATCTCCGACACCCTGCTGCCGTATCTGGCGGTCGTCGTCGGACTCGCCTTCTTACTGCTCATGGTGATGTTCCGTTCGATCCTGGTGCCGCTGAAGGCGGCTCTGGGCTTCCTGCTCAGCCTCGCCGCCACCTTCGGCATGATGGTGGCAGTCTTCCAGTGGGGCTGGGCCGTGGACGTCCTGGGTGTGTCCGCGCCCGGACTGATCGTCAACCTGCTGCCCGTCATCATCATCGGCCTGGTCTTCGGCCTCGCTATGGACTACGAGGTGTTCCTGGTCAGCCGGATGCGGGAGTCCTACGTCCGCGACGGTCGGTCCCGCGAGGCGGTCGTGAACGGCTTCGCCCACAGTGCCCGGGTGGTCACCGCCGCCGTACTGATCATGATCAGCGTCTTCAGCGGTTTCGTGCTGTCGGAGTCGACGATGCTCCAGGCGTTCGGACTCTCGCTGGCCGCGGCCGTCTTCTTCGACGCCCTCGTCGTCCGCATGACCATCGTGCCCGCGGTCATGGCACTGCTCGGACGCCGCGCCTGGTGGCTGCCCGGCCCCCTCGACCGTCTGCTGCCGCGCATCGACATCGAGGGCGACGCCGAGGAGGCACACACCGAGCCCGGCACCGGCCCCTCCCTGCCCGGCCCGGCCGGCTCCCGGCAGGCGAGCGACGCCCGGCTGCGCTGACCCACCAGCGGCCGGCCTCCCCACTCCTCGGAGTGGGGAGGCCGGCCGTACATGTGGCGCCACGGCTCAGGGGACCGCGTCGTGCAACCAGGCGACCTTCTCGAAGAGTTCGGCCTCCGACAGCGCACCGATCTCCGCGTTGCGGTCCTTGGCGGCGACGCCCGCCGGATGGTAGACCTCGCGGCCCATCGCCCGCGCCACCTGCTGAGCGCGCGCGGTACGAGCGGCACGGGCGCAGTTGTAGTCGAGGAACCGCTGCGGCAGCTCCTGCGTCGCGCAGCCAAGCACCGAGCCCAGGTGCACCGCGTCCTCCAGGGCCATGCAGGCGCCCTGAGCCGCGTACTGGAGCATGGGATGGGCGGCGTCGCCCGCCAGCACGACCCGGCCGTCCGTCCAGCCGTACACCGGGTCACGGTCGCACAGCACCCAGCACTTCCACTGCTCGCCGAGGCGCAACAGCCGAGCCGGCAGCGACCCCATCCCGGGGAACTGGGACAGCACATGGCCGGTCGGCGTCGGCCGGCCCGTCACGGCCTCGCGCGCCCCGTCGTCCCGGGTGACCGCGAGGTTGAACTCGCGGCCCCCGCTGATCGGGTAGTGCACGAAGTGCCAGCCCGGCCCGGCCCACAACGTCACCGAGTTGGACCGCAGTCGCTCCGGTACCCGGTCCATCGGAACGACCGAACGGTAGATGGTGTGCCCCGACACCAGCGGCTCACCGTCCCTGATCATCTGGGCGCGGACCGCCGAACGGATGCCGTCCGCCCCGATCAGGGCGTCACCGCCGACGCGTTCACCGCCCGCCAGCACGGCCGCGACACGCTCGTCGTCCTGCTCGTAGCCGACCACGGCGACTCCCGTGCACAGCTCGATGTGCGGCGTGTCGCGGCAGGCGTCCAGCAGCGGCGCGTACAGGTCCGTACGGTGCACCACGGCATACGGGTTGCCGAAGCGCTCCCGGTAGGACGCGCCCAGCGGCATGGCGTTGATCTCTTCGTCGGTCGTGCCGTCCATCAGACGCAGCGCGTCGATGAACACCGCCCTGTCCCGCACCTGGTCGCCGACGCCCAGCCGGTCCAGCGCGTGGAAGGCGTTGGGCGCCAGCTGGATGCCGGCCCCCAACTCCGTGAATTCGTCCCGTTTTTCGAGCACCGTCACCCGGTGCCCTCGGCGTGCGGCGGCCAGCGCGACGGCGAGTCCGCCGATGCCCCCTCCGGCCACGAGCAACTCCGCCATCGCGGAATCCCCTCTCAGTGTCGAATCAGCTGTCGCCGAACTCGCGGTCGAGCAGTTCGAAGATCTCGTCGTCCGTCACCGCGTCCAGTTCCTCGTCGGCTCCGGCGTCCATCGCGGTGCCGGTCCTCGTCAACTCCTGCCAGCGCCATACCAAGGTCTCCAGCCGCCCGGTGATCTCCTCGCGCAGGGCGTCGTCGTCCGGCGCGGTCTCCAGGGCCCTCTCCAACTCCCGCAGTGGCGTCAACAGCCCGTCGGACGGATCGCCTGCGCCATCGCCGACCAGCCGCTCCACCAGATGGGCTACGAGCTCGGCCGGGGTCGGGAAGTCGTAGATCAGCGTCGCGGACAGGTCGAGGCCGGTGGCCGCGGCCAGCCGCGTCTTCAACTCCACACCCATCAGCGAGTCGAAGCCGATCTTCAGGAAGGACAGCTCCTCCTCCAGCTCCACGACCCCCGTGTGCCCCAACACCGAGGCGACCTCGGCCCCGAGAGCCTCCAGCATGACCGCGGCCCGCTGCGCCGGCGCCGCAGCGGCGATCCGGGCCGCCAGCGGGGCCGCCGCCGCGGACTTCGTCTCCTGACCGGTCCCGTCGGCGGCGGACGGCAGTTCGAGCCGGTCGAGCAGCGGCCGGTGCCGGGCGGCGTTGAAGGCGTCGGTGAACCGGTTCCAGTCCATGTCGGACACCGTCACGCACGTCTCGTCCCGGTCAACCACCGACTGCAACGCGGCCAGCGCCCGGCCCGGGGCCATTGTCCGCATCCCGCTGCGGTTCAGCCAGGCCACGTACTCCTCGTCGTCGGCCATACCGCCACCGGCCCAGGCACCCCAGGCGATCGACGTCGCCGGCAGGCCGAGCGACCTGCGGTGCTCCGCCAGCGCGTCCAGATAGGCGTTGGCCGCCGCGTACCCGGCCTGCCCCGCACTCCCCCACACACCGGAGACCGAGGAGAACATCACGAACTGCGCGAGCGGTACGTCCTTGAGCTGCTCGTGCAGGTTCCAGGCCCCGACGGCCTTCGCCGCGAGCACCGGGACGACCTCGTCCAGCTCCAGCTCGGCCAGCGGCTTCGGCTCTCCCGCGATGCCGGCGGTGTGGATGACGGCGGTGAGGGGGTGGGTGTGGGGGATGGTGGCGAGGGTGGTGGCGAGGGTGTG